>NZ_JAIQXU010000027.1 GCF_020166395.1 Deinococcus betulae
AGGGAGGAACGAACCAGGCGGAGGGCTGGTGCACGTGGCTCGGCCTCTCCCGATCAAAAAGCTTCTCTCATAACACAGCGCCCCGTCTTGTTCAGAGACGGGGCGCTGTGGAGCACTTCTGCTCAGTCGTGGTGGTGGTCGCCCTCGGCGTGGGCGTGGCCGTGGTCCAGTTCCTCGGTGGTGGCGTCGCGCACACTCAGCACCTTCACGTCGAAGTTCAGGGTCATGCCCGCCAGGGGAGGGTTGAAGTCCACCTGCACGGTCTCGCCGTCGACGGCCAGCACGGTAAACGGAATCACGCTGCCGTCCTCAGACTGGGCGTAGTAAGTCGCGCCGACCTCCACGTCGTCTTCAAAATCCTCGCGCGACAGGTCTTCTACGCTGTCCTCATCGCGCTCGCCGTAGCCGTCTTCGGGGGCCACGGTGACTTGCAGCGCGTCGCCTGCGCCTTTGCCTTCCAGTGCCCGCTCCAGGCCCGGAATGATGTTGCTGTGGCCGTGCAGATACACGAGGGGCTCGCCGCCCTCGCTCTGGTCAATCACTTCGCCGTCCACCGTCAGGGTGTATTCCAGTTCGACAACCTTGTCCTGGGTAATATTCATTGTGGTCTCCATTCCCCACCGGGCCGGACTGTCCTGCTCGGGGCCGGTGGGCGCATCCTGCCCCAAGGAGTGTACCCCCTCCCGGTGAGCTGTCCATTCTGGGCCAGCTGGAGAGGCGCACTCACGGCGCGACCCGGAAGGTCCAGGTCACCGGGCCGCGCGCCGTCACAAACCTCACCTCGACCTGGGCACCTGCGGGCAGCGGCTGGCCCGGCAGCAGCAGAGCGGCGCCCTGGGCCCCCAGAATGGTCCGGCCCGCCTGCGTGTCGCTGGCCGAGGCGCCGGTGAAGGTGGCCGCAGTCAGCAGGCACGCGGGCGCGGCGTAGCCATTGACTCGCAGCGCAGCGCGCCGGACCTGATTGCTCTGGTCTGGCCCGAGCAGCAGGGCCAGCGGGGCGCCCAGGGGGCCCGGTTGGTCGGCGCAGCCTGCCGCTGGGTCTGGCCACTCCGACGCGGCGGCGGGACCAGTAGCCATCAGAGCGCCCGGCGCGGGATAACGCACGGGGTAACGCCCGCGTCCCTTCAGGCCCCGGCGCACGTCCAGCACCGCCGCCGAGCGCAGCGTGCCGGCCCCGTCGTGCGCCTCGCCAAATGCCACCTGGGTCAGGCGGGGATCCAGCAACTGCGGCAGGTGAAAGGCACCGCTGGCCCAGTAATCGACTGCCCGTTCTATCCCAGAGGTCGGCTGAGACGACACGAAGTAGTGGCCCGGCGCGCAGGTTTCGCCGGCCACCGTGTGGTGGGGACTGGCCGGGTCCTGCCGGTGTTCGGCGCGGTCCTCGCGAACCAGGTAGCGTGCGTGGGCCGCGCAGCCGCCGGTCCAGGCGGCCTGCGCCCGTACCGGGGCCACCCCTGCTGTCCGGCGCACCCGGTTCAGGGCTGCCAGGGCGCGGCGCTCGGCGGCCGATGAAGCGGTTGTGTCTGGCGCTTCAGCAGGGGAGGGGGCCAGGGTCACTTTGTTTGAGGCTATTGACTGGGTAGCCGCAGGTTCAAGGGACCCTGGCGGCGGCAGCGTGACCTGAACCTGCGGCACGGGCGGGGCAGCGACAGGCAGGGCCCTGGACGCCACCGGGCGCGGCCAGGGTGACCACCAGCCGGCCCACCATAGCCCGGCCAGGCCCAGCAGGAAGAGGCCTGCCGTCCACGCGGCGGCCTGCACCGCTCGGCGCAGCCAGGAGGCAGGAGCCCTGTGTTCAGGCGTCATACGGACAGGCTAAAAGTGGGAGAGGCCGGGTGGGTGCGCCGCGCGCCTATCCTGCCTTCATGCGCCCGCCTCTGCCCGCCTCCTCTCCCTTTCCCATGCACGTCAGCGTTGAGGAGGCCCGCGCCATGCTCGCCGCGCTGCTGACCCCCCTGGACACCGAAACAGTGCCGCTGGCCGAGGCGGCAGGGCGCCTCCTGGCCGCCGACCTCCCGGCCCTGGTCAGTCATCCCAGCGCCACCGAAAGCGCCTTGGACGGGATCGCGGCCCGCGCCGCCGACACTCTAGAGGCCAGCCCAGAGAAGCCGGTGCGCCTGCGGGTGGTGGGCGAGAGCCGCGCTGGGGCCGCCTTCACCGGCACGGTTGGTCCCGGCGAGTGCGTGCGGATTTACACCGGGGCGCCGCTGCCCCCCGGCGCCGACGCCATCTGCCCTGTCGAGCAATTGACCGACGAAGGCGAGGCCCTGACCTGGCTCGCGCGCCCTGCCAGCCCCGCCGATGTGCGCCATGAGGGCGGCGATTTCCGGACCGGCGAGGTGGTGCTGCGCGCGGGCCTGCCCCTGACCGCGCCCCGGCTGGCGCTGGCCGCTGCACTGGGGCACGCCGCCGTGCCGGTGCGCCGCCGCCTGCGCGTGGCCCTGCTGTCTACCGGGGACGAGGTGGTGCCCCCCGGTCAGCCGCTGGCGCCGGGGCAGGTGTACGACTCCAATAGTGTGGGCCTGAGCGCCCTGCTGCTGGAGTGCGGCTGCGAGGTGCTGGCCCTGGGCCGCGCCCCTGACAGCCCCGAGGCCCTGCAAGCTGCCGTTGACCGCGCGGGCGGCGCCGATGTGCTGCTGAGCAGCGGCGGCGTCAGCATGGGCAAGTACGACTTCATGCGCGACCTGCTGCTGGACCGGGGCCGCGTGGCTTTCTGGAAGGTGCGAATGCGCCCCGGTGGCCCGGCCATCCTGGGCGGCTGGAACGGGCTGCCGGTGTTTGGCCTGCCGGGCAATCCGGTCAGCAGCCTGGTGGTGTTTCAGGTCATCGTGCGTCCGGCCTTAACGGGTCAGCCGCCCCAGACCCTGCGGCTGCGCGCCGCCACATCTTTCCGCGCCCTGCCTGACAAAACGGCCTTCTGGCGCGGCGTTATCGAGAACGGCGTGGTACGCGACTACGGTCAGCAGGGCAGCGGCGTGCTGCGCTCGCTGTCCGAGGCCGGCGCCCTGGTGATCGTGCCGGAAGGGCAGCCGGTGAACGCCGGAGACGACGTAGAGGTCATGCTGCTGTAAGTGGGGAGTGGTCAGTGGAAGCAAGGTGCCCTTTCCACTGACCACTCCCTCCTCCCCGCTTACTCCTGCGGCACGAGCACCAGCGCTCCCCGTCCGGGCACGCCCAGCGGCGTGTCGCCGGTCAGGTGGACGGTGCGGCCCGTCAGTACGTCACGGTAGGCGCCGGCCTTGACCCCAGTGAACGGCAGATGCGCGGTCTGCAGGCCGGTGTTCAGGCCCACGTAGGCGTTGCCGCTGGCGTGGCGGCGGGCATAGACGAGGCCGTCACCGCGGGCATGGGTCACCTCAAAGGTGCCTCGGCCCAGGGCGGGCGTGGCGTGGCGGGCGGCGGTCAGGGCGCGGGTCAGGGCCAGGGTGTCCTGGTTCCACGTGCCCTCTTCCCAGGGAAAGGCGCGGCGGCAGTCGGGGTCGGGGCCGCCGGGCAGGCCGATCTCATCGCCGTAATAGATGCAGGGGGCGCCCACGTACGTCATCTGAAAAATGGTGGCCAGGTGGTAGGCCGTGGCGTCGCCGCCCACAGCGGTGAGAAAGCGGGCGGTGTCATGAGAGTCAAGCAGGTTGAGCTGCACCCGCACCACATCCGGGTGATAGAGCTGCGTGACTTCGGTCATGCGGGCCCCGAAGGCGGCGGCGTCCATCGGCTCTACGCGGCCGGTGCCGCTGCGCTCGTTCATGGGGTGGTCGAGGGTCTGGGCGCCAAAAAAGGCCAGGCAGGGGCGGGTGAAGTGATAGTTCATCACGGCGTCAAACTGGTCGCCGCGCAGCCAGCGGTGGGCGTCGCCCCAGATTTCCCCCACGATGTAGGCGTCGGGGTTAATCGCCTTGACGCGGCGGCGGAACTCCTGCCAGAACGAATCGTCGTCAATCTCGTTGGGCACGTCCAGGCGCCAGCCATCAATGCCGAAACGAATCCAGTGCTCGGCCACGTCCCACAGAAACTCGCGCACCGCCGGATGATTCGTGTTGAACTTGGGTAGCGCGCGGTTGCCCCACCACGCCGCGTACCCGGCAGGCCGGGTGTCGTCGTAAGCCTGCAGCGGCCAGCCCTCGACATGAAACCAGTCGCGGTAGGCGCTGGCCTCGCCCTGTTCCAGCAGGTCGTTGAACTGAAAAAAGCCCCGGCTGGCGTGGTTAAACACGCCGTCTAGCACCACGCGAATGCCGCGTGCGTGCGCCTCGTCAATCAGGACGCGCAGGGCCTCGTTGCCGCCCAGCATCGGGTCGACCTGGTAATAGTCGTGGGTGTGGTAGCGGTGGTTGGCCGCCGACTGAAACACCGGGCAGAAGTAGATGGCATTGACCCCCAGGCTCTGGATGTGGTCCAGCCGGGCGGTCACGCCCCACAGGTCGCCGCCCATGTAGCGGTGAAAATGCGGTTTGTCGCCCCAGGGTTGCAGGTTCAGGCCCCCCACCCGCCCCGAACGGGCGAAGCGGTCGGGAAAAATCTGGTAGAACACCGCGTCCGTCACCCACTCGGGCGTGATGGGGTGGGCGTCGTGGGCGTGGTCAGGATGGAGCGCTTCCATATTGCGCCCGAGCATAGCGGCCCCAGGCTCTCGCGCCTCTGACAGACGGTTGCAGCGGCTAGGCGGGTTCGGGGTTGGCCTGCGCCCAGCGCACGGCGAAGGCGCGCGCCTGTTCGGGGGTCTGCACCTCGCCTAGGGCCGCCGCCTCGGCCAGGGCGCGGCTGACCTGCCCAATGCGGGGCCCTGGCGGCGTGTCCAGCAGCGCCATCAGGTCCTCGCCGCGCAGCAGTGGTGCGGGTGGAGTTGGCTGGGCCTCCAGCGCTGCCAGCACCAGGCTCATGGCGTGGGCGTAGGCCCGGCGCGACGCCTCGCTGCTGGCGGGCCCACGCGCCGCTTCGCGGTCAGCCAGCATGACGCTCAGCAGGTCGGGCAAGAGGTCGCGGCGGCGGTGGACAAAGCGCCGGGCCTCGCGCTCACCTGCGGGCAGCGGCACCATATGCGCCCCCACCAGCGCCGAGACGCGGCGAATGTCGTCGCCTGGCAGTTTCAGGCGGGTCAGGAGCTGGGCAGCCAGGGCGGCGCCGACCTTGTCGTGCCCGTAAAACGAGGCCCGGCCCGTCTGGGGATCGCGCGCCAGGGTGCGGGGCTTGCCCACATCGTGCAGCAGGGCCGCCCAGCGCAGCGGCAAGGGCGCGTCGGGGCGGCGGGCCAGCAGCTGATGTAGCGCTTCTAACCCGTGATGAAACACGTCCAGATGGTGAAAGCCACCCTGGGTCAGCCCCAGGCCCTCGCGCAGTTCGGGTAAGGTCAGGGCCAGCAGGCCCAGGTCCTCTAAGCGCAGCAAGCCGCGCGCCGCTTCCGGGTGAAGCAGCAGGGCGTGGAGCTCGTCCCGGATGCGCTCGGCGGCGGGCAGGGTCAGCGCGCTGCCCGCCAAGTCAGCCGCCACCGAACGCACCGCCGCTTCAGTGGCGCTCTCCAGCCGAAAACCCAGCGTGGCTTCAAAGCGGGCGGCCCGCCACGCGCGCAGCGGGTCGGCGCGCAGATTCTCGGCCGAGACCATGCGCAGGCGGCGGGCGCGCAGGTCAGCCAGACCGCCCGTCGGGTCAATGACTTTGCCGCTGGCCAGTACCCCCAGCGCATTGACCGTGAAATCCCGGCGGCGGAGATCGGCCGTCAGGTCGTTGGGCAGGGGCACCAGGTCGTGCTGGATTCCGCCCGGTGCGCTGACCCGCCAGTACCCACGTTCTTCGTCTAAAGGAAAAGCCGAGCCGCCTGTTGAGGAAGCCAACTGCTGCGCGGCCCCGGCCGGGTCGGGCACGGCCCAGTCGTAATCTTTGGCCACGACGCCCCGCTGCCAGTCGCGGGCGGCGCCGCCCACCAGCACCGCGCCTGGTGGAAAGGGCGGCAGGGGAGGACGGCGGCGAAACATAGGCCCAGGCTAGCGCCGCTGCGCCTCCTGTGCCTGCGTCATGTGGCTCACGCTTGCCAAGCGGGCGCGCCTCTGCTACAGTGCCCACCGCTGAGGGGGCTTAGCTCAGCGGGAGAGCATCCGCTTTGCAAGCGGAGGGTCTGGGGTTCGAATCCCCAAGCCTCCACCAAAGACAACCACCGTCTAGTGCGGTGGTTTCTTTTTTGTCTTTACCAATGTGCGCTGCTTCGGCGGTAGCAGAGAGAGGAGTTGCTGCGCCCGGTGTCTGGCCCCCAGGTGACTTGAGGAGGAGGGACCAGGCGAACTGTTGTGGTGTGTTAGCCGGCAATTGGGAGGCACCTGGCGTCGCCGGAGTTGTAAGGAACCGCCGTCTTCAAAACTGATCCCTGCCAAAGCTGGCGGGGCTTTCTTCGTCTAAATTGTCGGGAAGAGGGGTTGACAGGGCGGCGATCAGCTCTTGAGGTCAATGATTTGAGGTTGTGGGCAAGGATGCCCAACGTGACCCTCAAGCGGCGACTGAGGTAGGTTCTAACCTGTCGCCAGCGTTGACGAGCATAGAGAACGCAGACTCGATGCACTTTCTTGCAGCGCCGTCTTCGTTCTTCCAGCGCGGATCCACTTGCTTGCCATTAACCTTCAGCGGGGTCAGGCAGGTGCCGGACTGATAGCCCTTGTCTCCACTCTGCATTCATCTCGCACAGCACGCTGACATCATGTTCATTGGCGGGACGAATCTTATAGCGCTCGATGTTGCCGTACCGGGCGCTCCACGCATGCAATTTGAAGCCGTACACTGGCCCCGCTGCGCTGAATCCATCACGAGTCCCACGAAACTTGCACCGTGGCGCCCGCTTGGAGGCCGAGACGGACAGCGGCGCCGAATCCACAGCGACAGCGACGAAATCCAGACGCTGGAGTTGGGTGGCCAGACGCTCGACCATTGAGTCGGCGCTGGGCCTGCAGTTCAGATGGGAAGTGCGGGCAGTGGTTCAACTGGAGAAACTGCCACCACCGGCCGAAGTACGGCACTGTGTGCAGCTTCCGAAGAAGCGCGGCCGCCAAGAGTTCTTCACCAGAGATGTTCTCGTAGGCGTGGTGTGGGCCGACTCAGCGACTGAGGCGCGTGTCAGCGGTGGACAGGGGGGCACAGTGAGGTCGGGACGGCTCATAAGTACCGCCCCTGCCTCATTTTTTGCACTCCAAGTCAACCCCTCTTCGCGGTGAATTGGTGCGTCGGCATCATCGTGTTCTTCGGTCTTTTGACGCAGCTCAGAGGTATTGGCAACCCGCACAGTGGGCCTGTAACCGGGAGATGGTTCACTCCAGTTCAGCGGCGGCACCCTGATCTGCTGGCCAGATCAGGCCATCACTCTGGCCCAAGCCAGCAGCACGAACGTCTATGCGCTCAAGGGCCTCGTTCTGGGCCAGGCTAAGGCACAAGGATGGTACGAGTTCAGCGCCGCGTATCGGGGCGAAGGGAGTGTCCGCCGCCTGATTGAAGATGGAGTCAAGCTCTCTTGAATCCATTGCATTCCAGACGACCCAGTGGGCAGCGGCGCGTGATGGCCAGCCACGGCTGAAGATCTAGGAAGGGATTGCGCTGGCGGGGGCGGGGAGGGATGGCGGCAAGATGCTTCCTTTTCACGGCCTTGAGCCAATTCACAACTTCAGTCAGGCCGGGAATGGCCAAATAGTCCGGTTCCCTCAGTTGTGCCTCTGACTACAAAGTCAACGGCTCTCGCTGCCCCTCACCCATTCAAGCCCTAAGGAGAATCCTCATGCGCAAAGTCGCCCTGCTCGGTCTCAGTACCCTTCTGATTACTGCGTGTAATGCCACGACGCCCCCAGCAGCTGAAGTCGCGCAAGCCGCCTCGCCGGCTGCCGGGAGCCAGCTGTTGACCGCGGCCGAGGCCAATATGCCGATGATCCGCCGTGTCGAATTTGCAGGTGGGCGCTGCGTCATGAAGCAGTTTCAGGAGATCGGAACCAGCAGCAACTACTTCCAGGTTATTCACCAGAACGACGGCGCGGTGCGCATGAACATCAAGATGTGGGCGCCGTATCAGGCCCCCAGTTGGGATTTCAACGAGAGCCACAAGTCCATCTACCGGGGATTCAGTTATGGCCTGTCGCTGGAGGTCTACGGCTTTTGCAAAGTCAATGGGACTTGGGTGGGCGCCCCCGTCTTCCGCGCCAACTGACAGCCACTGGTTGACACCGCCTGCCTTCGGGTGGGCGGTTTAAGCTGGGGGGCGTGAAACGCGACCTAGCCCAGATAGGCGACCTGCACCGCTGTAGACGGGTGCTTGGGCCTTCTCGGTGATACCGGCACAGCAGACATGATCAGGCAAGCACGGGCGGCAGGGCTGGCAATCGTGAACTGGTAGGGGAGACCCCAAGCCAAAGGCCCCGCCTCAGTGTCAGGGCCTTCTCAGTTCAATGCGTGTAGCTCAGGCTTCGAGAAACTCTTTCAAAGCTGACTGAGCGATAAAGGGCAGTATGCAGGGGAGCGACAGAAACGAGAGGCACCGCTACACAAGACGAACCCCCAGGGGAGACCTGGGGGTTTTGTTCGTCTGAGTTGGTGGGCGGTATAGGATTTGAACCTACGACCCTTCGCGTGTGAAGCGAATGCTCTACCACTGAGCTAACCGCCCAAACATTGACCTGTGGTGGGCCCTGCCGGATTTGAACCGGCAACCAATCGGTTATGAGCCGACTGCTCTGACCGTTGAGCTAAGAGCCCGTGGGCACAGCCGCCTTTCAAGGCGAGGGGAAGTGTAGCAGCGCCCTTCTCGTGTTGTCAAACCCTGCGCCCTGGCCGGGGGCGGCAGGTACAGTGCGGGTATGCGTGTGGTGCATGTGGCTTCCGAGGTGTTTCCGTTCTCGCGTTCTGGCGGGCTGGGCGACGTGCTGGGCGCCCTGCCGGCCGTGCAGGCGGCCCAGGGCGCCGAAGTGACGGTGGTGTCGCCGTGGTATGCCGATATCTGCCAGGAGGTGCGGGAAGTCTGGCGCGGCGAGGTGCAGGCGCCCGGTGCCCCCGACCTGGGCACCCTGCGCATTGGTGAGGTGAAGTCAGAGGGCGTGCGCTACCTCTTTCTGGGCCTGACCCCCTTTGACCGCCCTGGCCTGTATCACCAGGACGACGTGTGGCGCTTTGCCCAGTTTGGCCGGGCCGTGTGGCCCGCGCTGGCGGCCCTGTCGCTGACCCCGGACGTGGTGCACGGCCACGACTGGCAGGCCGGGCTCAGTGTGGCCTGGGCACGTCTGGCCGGCGTACCGGGCGTCTTCAGCGTGCATAACCTGCAGTACCAGGGCCGCTGGAATATTCATGATGGCGCGCCCTGGACGGGCCTGCCCGGCTGGGCCTTTACCCCCGACACGCTGGAATTTCACGGCGATGTGAGCCTCATGAAAGCGGGACTGGTGTTTGCCTCGCAGGTCACGACGGTGAGCCCCACCTACGCCCAGGAAATCCTGACCCACACGTACGGCGAGGGGCTGGAGGGCCTGCTGGCCCGCATCAGTGCAGAGGGGCGCCTGAGCGGCATCATCAATGGCCTGGACCAGGACCGCTGGAACCCCCGTGAGGACGAGCATATTCGCCCTTACCGCGACCTGCGCGGCAAGGTGGCCGCTGGCCGCGCCCTGCGCGCCGAGTTCGGGCTGGACGGCGCGCCTATTTTGGGGGCGGTCAGCCGCTTGGCTGAGCAAAAGGGCATGGACGTGCTGCTCTCGGCGCTGCCCGAACTGGTGCAGGACTGGAACGTGGTCGTGCTGGGCAGCGGCGACTCCCGCTTAGAAGAGGGGCTGCGCGAGTGGGCCGAACACGGGCGCGTGGTGTTCGTGCAGGGCATGCACGAGGCCCTGGCCCACCGCATTTACGCTGGGGCCGACGCTTTTGCCATGCCCAGCCGCTTCGAACCCTGCGGCCTGTCGCAGATGATTGCCATGCGCTACGGCACCCTGCCGGTGGTACGCGAAACTGGCGGCCTGGTGGACACGGTGTCGGCTGACGTGGGCTTCCGGTTTGGCCCCGAAACCCCGGACGCCCTCGCGGCCGCGTGCCGTGAGGCCCTGGCGGCGTTTGCCAATCGCCCCGACTGGCGCGCGCGCGTGAAGCGCGGCATGGCGCTGAATTTTAGCTGGGACGGCCCGGCGGCTGCTTACCTGGCCCTATACGCTGAGGTGCAGGCCGCGCCCCTGGTGCCTGTGGCCGGGCTGGAGGCATGAGCAGCGAGGTCGAACTGGGCGACCTGCACGCCGAGGCGGTGGCCCCGGAGGCTCTGACCCCGGCCCTGGCGGCGCTCTATGAAGTGCCTGTTTCAGAGGTCGCCTGGATGGCCCAGAGCTGCGTGGCGGCCTGGCTGGTCTCGGAGGTGCAGCTGCTGGACGGCCAGGCGCGCGAGGTCGTGGTGGGCGCGGCGGGCGCGCGGCCCAGCCCGGCCCACGGCACGGAACTGCTGGGCGGCGTGTTTGCTGGCCCCCGCCGCGCCGAAGTCACCGCGCTGCTGGTGGGCGCGGCCTACGCTGGGGTGGGCCGCGCCTACGTGTTTGCCGACGGCCACCTGTTTACCCCCGAGCCGCTGCTGTCGGCCGGCTGGCGCGAGGTCGGCGCCTACCGCCGCCTGGAGGGCCGCCCGCCCTACCGCGCCGCGCCGCCACCCGCCGGGGTCACCCTGCGCGCCCTGGCTGAAACCCCAGGGCAGGCCCGGCTGGAGGCCCTGCGCACCTTCGAGGACCGCATCGGCCACCACGCCGTGACCCCCGAGGCCGCCCAGGACGGCGCCGGCGGCTTTGACCCGCAACTCAGCCTCGTGGCACTCGACGGGGCTGGGCGCGGGGTGGGCGTATGCCGCGCCGCGATAGACGACGAGGACGGCCGCCCGGTGGGTCGCCTGGACGCGCCGGGGGTGGCCCTGCCATGGCGCCACACCGGCCTGCGCGCCGCCCTGCTGGCCGGAGTCTCGGCGCAGCTGCGGGCCCGCGGCGCCGCCCACCTGAGCATGGATTCCTGGGGTGACACCCCCGAGGAACTGGCGCACGACCTGGGCTGGGGGCTTCATGTCACGGGCGAGACGCCGCTGCTGGCCTCGCCGTAAGGCCCTGTCCAGAAGCAGACTGATAGCATCAGGGGCGTGAATCTGGCCGTCGTGCTTGTCTCTCCCAAAACCCCTGGCAACATTGGCGCCGCCGCGCGCGCCATGCTGAATATGGGCGCCCGCGACCTGCGTCTGGTGGCCCCACGCTGCGATCATCTGGATTCGGGGGCGGTGGCGATGGCGGTGCACGCCGCTGACCTTCTGCGCGAAGCGCGCCTGTATCCCACCCTGCGTGAGGCCCTGGCCGACCGCGACCTGAGCGTGGGCACCACGGCCCGCCTGCGCGCCGACCTGCCTGCCCCGCAGCACCCCGGCCACCTGCGGCCCCTGGTGCGCGCGGCGGCGGCCCCGGCCCTGGTCTTTGGGCCCGAGGAAACGGGCCTGATCAACAGCGACCTTGAACAGTGCCAGGTGACGGTGCGGGTGCCCACTGCCGAGTACGCCAGCCTGAACCTGTCCCAGGCGGTGCTGCTGGTCTGCTACGAGTTCTTGCAGGGCGTGGACGAGCTGCCCGAGCGCACGCGCAAGACCGCCACCCGCGAAGAGATGGAAGCCATGTACGGCCACCTGCACGAGACGATGCGCCTGATTGGCTACACCGACGCCGTGCGGGCCCGCCATACCCTGCGCCTATGGCGGGCCGTGCTGGACCGCGCGCTGATGTCCAGCGCCGAGAGCCGCCTGTTTCGCGGCCTGCTGCGTCAGGTGGGCTGGAAGGTCGAGGACGCCGCGCGCCGGGGTCCAGCGGCGCTGCCTCCTTCACAGGGGCCCGAGCCCACCGAGGGCACCCCCTGAGCCGGCCTGGTGACCTGACAGACACCTCAGCCGAGGTGATCACGCTGGTTCCCGAACCCCCCGCCGACACCGAGGAGCGCGGCTTCCGGCTCTCAGACCGGGTGCGGGTTGTGCGCAACGTGCTGCCGCCCCTGATCGTGCTGGTGGTGGGGGTGGTGGAATTTCTGATTTCGCGCCTGCCTTCGTCGCGTCAGGAGCTGTGGGCGCACCTGCTGTTTTACGGCCTGGTGGGGCCAGCGGTGACGTATTTTTCGGTGGAGTGGATTGCCCAGGGCACCCGCGCCCGTGAACGCGCCGAGCGCGACCTGCGCGACCTGTATGGCCAGCTGAGTGCCAGTCACGCCCAACTCGGCGCAGTGCAGGCCCTGATGCGCGACCTGACTGACGCCCCCGACATGGGCGCCGTGCTGGATGTGGCGGCCCGGGGCGCCCTGCGGGTCACCGGCGCCGCCCACGCCACCCTGACGGTCCCTGGCGGGCTGAGTGCCAGCGCGGCCCCCACCCCGCCCCCGGAGGTCCGGCACGCCCTCAAGGTGCCGGTGCCGGGCGGCGGGGCGCTGGCGCTGGGCTTTACAGACCCCCCAGGTGAGGACACCGAGGCGCTGGCCCAGGCATTGGCCGCCGAGGTGGCGCGCGGTGTGGAAGCAGTGCGTCAGCGCACCCTGGACCTCATGACGCTGTATTCCGTGGACCAGAGCATCCGCGCCGAGCGCAACCTGCGCCGCCTGCTGGCCCGCGTGACCCGCACGATGGCCGAGCGGGTGGGCGCCGAGGCCCGCGCTATCTTTTTAAGTGACCAGGACGGCGTGCTGCGCCTGGAATACGCCCAGGACCGCCACGGCGAGAAACGCGGCGGCTTGCCGGCGCCGCCCTTTGCGCAGCAGGTGGCGCAGGCCGGCGAGCCGCAAAGCGCGGCCGGTGGGGACGCTGCCGAGGTCTTTGCCGACGCCCGCAGTGTGCTGGGTCTGCCCATGCGCGACGAGGAGGGCCTGGTGGGCGTCATCGTGCTGGGGGACGCCCGTGACCGCGCCTTTGACGCGGCCCGCGTGTCGCTGCTGGCCCTGATGGCCGGGCAGGCCACTCTGGCGGTGCGCAACGCCCGCGCCTATCTGTATTCCGAGGAACTGGCCATCAGTGACGAGCGCGCCCGCATCGCCCGCGAGATTCATGACGGCGTGGCGCAGTCGCTGGCCTTTGCCGCCCTGAAACTGGACATCGTGGCGCGGCAACTGCACGCCGATCCCGCCAAGGCCGAGACCGAGGTGCGCGCCGCCACGACGCTGCTGCGCGAACAGATTCGGGAGGTCCGGCGCTCTATCTTTGCGCTGCGCCCCATTGACCTGGAGCGCTACGGCCTGCTGGAAACCGTGCAGCGCTACGTGCTGGATTTTGGTGAACAGAACAGCGTGCGCGTGACCCTGAACATCAGCGGCGACGTGCATCTCTCGCCGGGCGACGAGGCGGTGGTGTTCCGTATCCTTCAGGAGAGCCTGAACAACGTGGCCAAACACGCCCGCGCCCAGGAGGTCAAGGTGACCCTCCACGGCGGCGAGCGCGTGACCCTGCGCGTGCAGGACGACGGCGCCGGCTTTGACCCGGCTGGCCTGACCGGCCGGGTCAGCAGTGCGGGCGGCCTGGGGCTGCTGCAGATGCGCGAGCGGATCGAGGCGCGGGGCGGGGAGTACCGCGTACTGTCCAGTCCTGGCCACGGCACCCTGATCGAAGCCGATATGCCCCAGGGCTAGGGCGGTCAGCTTCTGGACGTCGCCGGGACAGGCGGCCCTATGGATTGAGACAGAACACCAAGATCGGAAGTGATTGGAGCGGGATGGGCTGAGAACGGCATTGGGGCTGCTCCACGAACCTGAGGAAGGGTGGTGTGTGCCAGCTGCTGCACAAGCCTTTTGAATCTTGCCGTTTCCCCACATCTTCGGGCGCAGGGCGTTTCAGAGCCAGGCCTTGACGGGTGGGATCAAAAATTTTGCTGTGAAGATGTTTCGCGGCCTTTTGGCGGGGACATGGTCAAAGTAAAGGTCGTTCAGCTGTGGCAACTGGCCACCGCATGACGAGAGCGGCACAGGCCGTCCTGACCGTGCTAGGCCTCTGCGGCGTTCCGTCGCGCCCCCCATCCCGTATGCTGGGAGGCAATGAGCGCCGTGATTCACCTGCAAGCGCTCGGGCTGACCGAATACGAGGCCCGTGCCTACACCGCCCTGCTGGCCCTGGGGCGCGCGGTGCCGGCCCGCGTTGCGCGCCAGGCCGGCATTCCCCGACCCAAAATCTACGAAACCCTCGAACGCCTGGAAGGCCGGGGCCTGGCCGCCAAGGTGGGGCAGAACCCCCTGGAATACGCGCCGCTCAGTGCCCGCGAGTACCTGGCCCGCGCCCGGCGGTCCTTTGACGACCGGCTGGGGGCCCTGGACCGTGACCTCTCGCGCCTGGCCCCCGACCCCGCCCCCGAAGCGGTGTATCACCTGTACGGCGAGGCGGCCATTCGCAGCCTCTGTGAAGACCTGACCCTGAACGCACGGCGCAGCCTGTACATGGCCGGTGAGGCCACGCTAGCCGACCGTCTGGAGCGCCTGAGCCCCAGAGGCGTCACGTTGCGCCGCGCCGAGCTGGCGGGCCTGCCCAGTATCGCGGCGCCGGGGCAGCGCGCCTTCCTGCTGGCCCGCGACGGCGAGGCCGCCCTGATCGCCCACTTTATCGAGGAAGGCGGCGCGGGCGAGGCGCACGGGGTCCATACCCATAACCCGGTGATCATTCACCTGATTGAGGGCTACGTGCAGCTCAGCGCCCAGCAGCGCGTGGCCCCCGCCTGAATTTGGTGTTGACAGCCTGGGGGGGCGCTGTTAATCTATCTGAGCCTCAAACGAGGCCAACAGAACAACCTGGGGCTGTGGCGCAGTTGGGAGCGCGTCTGAATGGCATTCAGAAGGTCAGGGGTTCGAATCCCCTCAGCTCCACCAAGAGGCCCCGCTGCAAGCGGGGTTTTTTCAAGGCGATGTAGCTCAGCTGGTTAGAGCGAACGACTCATAATCGTTAGGTCCCCGGTTCAAGTCCGGGCATCGCCACCACAGAAAAGAATCCTCGTCCTAGACGGGGATTTTTCTTTTGACCTCAGTTGGAGAGCTTGATCTAGCGGATGGAGTGCTTAGCAGGCGTCGTTCGCTCTGAAAGTGCTGAGCGGCATTTCACTGAGCCGAGCATAAATAAGCACTCCCATTCCTGGCATGCCCGGAGGGCGGTAAGGTCAGGCGGCCAACCAGGAAGTCCCGCCTTCTCCGGCCACTTGCGAGTCGCCTCGCAGACCTGCGGGCCGCCTTGGCTTACCCTGGGCCTCATGTGGACCCGAATTCCTTCCAGCAGTCTGCGCGTCACGGGCGCGGACCGCGTGGATTTTGTGCATGGTCAGATGACCAACAACCTGCGCGCCGCGCCCACGCCGGGCCTGGTGGCCTGCGCGTTTCTGAATGTGCGCGGCCAGATTGAGCAGTTTGCGCGCGTCTATCGCCGTGAACAGGACGTCTACATTCATCTGGACGAGGGGCAGGCGGACGCCCTGGCCGCGCGGCTCCGGCGCTATATCGTGTTTGATCAGGTAGAGATTCAGGACACCTCTGCTGACCTCAGGACGGTGCATGTCTGGCAGGCAGTGGACGTCCCCAGCTGGGACCTGGCCGGCGGTGAGGCGCAGTTGCTGGCCCTGGACGGCGCGGCCGTCCTGGCTGGGCGCGTGAACCGCACCGGCACACCTGGCCTGGACCTGCATTACCTGGCGCGTGAAGAGGCGGCCGTCCTGGCGGCGTTGCCGGGGTCGGAGCGGCCTCTGGAGGACCTGGACGCAGCGCGCGTGACGGCTGGGCTGCCTGACATCACCCGCGACGCCCTGGAAGGCACCCTGCCGCAGGAGGTTGGGCTGGACCTGAGCGGCCCCCTCCCAGCCATCAGCTACCGCAAGGGGTGTTACGTGGGGCAGGAGATCATGGCGCGCCTGGAGGCGCGGGGCAATGCCCGCTATCACCTGGCCCGTCTGGAGGGGGCGGGCCCATGGCCGGCTGGCAGCGAGGTCACTCACGAAGGCCGGGTGGTGGGGCAGGCTGGGCTGCATGCCGGGCCAGGCAGCGTGACCCGGATTCGCAAGGACCTGCCACAGGGCGCGGCGGTGGAGGTGGCTGGGCAGGCCGCCACGCTGCACCTGACCCATGCTTGAACAGTTTGGGCAGGACCTGAAGACCGGGAGCCGCGCGGGACTTCTTCGGGCGGCGCGCCGCGCCTACCTGCTGGCGCTGCTGGTACTGGCAGTGCCCAGTGTGGGAGTGGGCGCGGCGCAGTGGCTGAGTGGCCAGTCGGAGTTGCCGCTAGGAGCGGCTGTGGTGCTGGCAGGCCTGGCCGCCGGTCTGGGGCTGATGGCGTATCTACTGGCACGCCGCGCCGCCCAGAACACCCAGTGGCCCGCCCCTCAGGCGGCGCTGACAGGGGCCTTTCAGCTGGCTGGGGTGCCTGGCGTGCCGCTGCTGCTGGCCGGCGCCTTTGCTCCGGCCTGGGGTCTAGCCCTCTTCCTGCTGGTGCTGGCAGCGGGTGGACACCTGCTGGCCTGGGCTAGCCTCGACCGTTGGGTAAGAAGCCCCGCACAGGACGGGTAACCCGTTCACGCGCTTTGGAGAGTAGCGCCCTACCAGACAGCCAGGTCGGAGAGTCATCTGTGGCATATCGAAGCCGCCTCAACTTGTGGTGTGGGGTAGCTCTGGGCTCCGTTCTCAAGCCCTGAGGCCGAATCGTTGAGACAGCCTCGCGCACATTAAATGGGTGAATGCTACGTCCAAAAGAAGGGCGCCGCTTCCCCGTTGAAAGGAAGCGGCGCCTTGACTGTGTGCTTTAGCGGGACTTGGGATCGAGCGCGTCGCGCAGCCCGTCACCGAAGAGGTTGAAGGCCAGGCTGAACAGCACGATAAAGGCCGCTGGATACACCAGCACGTACCAGTATTCAGGCTTCAGCCACGCGCGTGCGAAGTCCACCAACTGGCCCCACTCCGAGTAACCCGGCTCAAAGCCCAGGCCAAGGAAAGACAGGCCCGCGATGGTCAGCGGCACCGTGGCCAGGTCTAGCACAGCGGTGGTAAAGACGGCCGCCACGCTGTTGGGCACCACGTGTTTCATGATCAGGCGGAAGTCGCGGGCGCCCAGGCTGCGGGCGGCGTCCACATACTCCAGCTGACGAGTCCGTAGCACCTCGCCGCGAATGAGGCGGGCGTAACCGGCCCAGCCTGCAATACAGAACGCCACGATCATGGGAATGGTGGGATCATAGACGCCCCCGCCGCTCAGGCGAGCACGCAAGATCGTCAGAATCACAACCGTCAAAATCAGCGGCGGCAGGGCAAACAGCACGTCGATAAAGCGCTGAATCAGGTTGTCAATCCAGCCGCCGTAGTAGCCGCTGATGGCCCCGATAATCACGCCGGTCAGCAGCGTGATCCCCACGATGATGAACGACAGTTTCAGGGCGGTGCGGGTGCCCCAGATCAGACCGTAAAAGATGTTGTAGCCGTTGACTGTGCCAAAGAGCGCATCCTGATTGGGGGCGGTGGGCTGCTGCTGAAAGCTCAGGCGCTCCGTCAGGTAACAGCTCTTGGGCGGTGCCAGAGTGGCCTGCCAGAAGGCGCCGCTTACTGGGCTAAAAATCTGGTTGCGTTCGGTGATGTTCAGGTCGCGCAGGCAATTGCTGCGGTCTTTGGGAACTGCAATCAGGGGCGCAAACAGAGCGATCAGGCCAAAGAGCAGCGTGATGATGAGCCCTGTGATCGCCAGGGGATTACGGCGCAGTTTCCGTACAGCGGGGCTGGTCCAGAACAGCTGCCAGCCGCTGCGGTTCTGGGCTTTGGGCGCGGCGACGGTGGTCATGCGGTTCTCCGGGGGAGGGGGAAATGGGGCATCAGTCAAACCTCACGCGCGGGTCAATCACGCCGTACAGAATGTCCACAATCGTACTCACGACCACCACGATGATGGCCGAGAGCATGGCAAAGCCCAGCACGGCGGCCAGGTCCACGCCCAGCGCCGCTTGCACCACCCACTGTCCCACCCCAGGGTAGGCAAAGATGGTTTCGGTAATCAGTGAACCGCTCAGCAGACCGATAATCAGAAAGCCGCCCAGCGTGACAATGCTCAGCAGGGCGTTGCGGCGGGCATGCTTGTTGTTGACCACGCGGCTCGACAGGCCCTTGGCCCGCGCCGTGCGCACAAAGTCACTGGTCAGCGCTTCAAGCATGTTGTTGCGCATCACTTTGATGATGCTGGCGCTCAGCACAATAATTAGGGTTACTGACGGCAAAACCAGGTGCTGCACCACGTCCCAGGCCACGTCCCAGCGGCCGTTGAGGGCAGCGTCCACCGAGAGCAGGCCGGTGTAACGCTGAATATCCGACAGCGCAAACTGATTCAGCACACTGACCTGCCCCGCGCCGGGCAACCAGCCCAGATAGGCGTAGAACACGGCCAGCAGCAGAATCCCCACCACGAAACTGGGGAGACTGTACCCCAGGACCACGAACACGCGCAGGGTCTGGTCAATCAGTTTGTCCTTGTGCAGGGCGCTCAGCGTGCCCAGCCAGATGCTCAGCAGCAAGATGGGAATGGCGGTGATAATCGTCAGCTCGATGGTGCGGGGCAGCCGCTCCTTGATGGTGACGATCACGTCCTGGCTGCTGGCTCTGGAATAGCCGAGGTCGCCTTTGAGAGTCGCGCTCAGCCAGCGCTGATACTGCACGGGAAAGGGGTCGCGCAGGCCGCGCTGCTCGATGATCTGTTCCAGGCGAGCGGCCTGCTGCTCGCTGCGGATGTACGGCGCGGCGCGCTGCTCGGGGGTCAGCAGCTGCGTCAGGCCGACAATCATCAGGGAGAGGACGAGCATCACCACAGGAATCTGGATGAGCCGCCTCACGATGAAATTCAACATGGGGGCCTCGGTGGGAAGTCTCCGGGCGCAGGTGCGGCGCACGCAGCAGCGGAGGAAAGAAAGGTGAACACAACAAGCCAGTGGGGTGGAACCGTTAATGTGGAATCCGCCCTCTAGCCTAGACCACAACCGGCGGCCTGCGCAAAGGTCAGGGGCAGCATGGTGGGACAAAGCGGCGCGGCTTCAGGCGGTCCTGGACGCCTTCCGGCGCTGTGCAAGCACCTTTTGGGGGCCTCAGGACAGGGCAGCCCACAAAGCCTTAAGAAACGCTCTGGGTCAGCTCTGGCGTGCGGAGCACAGCAAGCAGGGCAGCCTGCAGAGAGGCTGCCCTGTCTAGGACGCGGCGGGAAAGAGACGCGCCGCCGTCATGACCTTACTTCTTGCTCAGTTCCTTCCAGAAGGTCCCGGTGGCAAAGCTGATCATGGGGTTGAAGTTGGTGGCACCGGCACCCACCAGGGTGTCGCGGTAGAAGTTAAAGCCCACGCCTGCCGGAATCAGGATGTAAGGGGCCTGCTCGTAGGCCTTCTTGCCCACCAGGCTGTACAGGCGGTTACGCTCGGCCGTGTTGACCGTGCTGCGGGCCTGGTCCAGCCACTTGTCCACCTGGGCGTCTTTCCAGTTGTTGCGGGGGTAGTAGTACCCGTTGCTGGAGTAGAAGGTGTACATGAAGTTGTCAGGGTCAGCGTAGTCAGGCGCCCAGCCGATGATGATCATGGCTTCCTTACCCGTCTTGGAGTCGGCCAGCATTTCGCTCCAGGGCTTGGCGGTGATGTTCACCTTGAACTTGGGGTTCATGCTTTCGATGTTGCGCTTCAGGATTTCCATGGCGGTCTGAGCAGCCACGGCACCGGCGCGGTAGTTGGCGTTCAGCACGAAGCCGTTCTTCCACAGCTGGCCGCCCCAGGCGCGCTTGAAGTAGGTTTCGGCCTGCTTGGCGTCAAACTTGTAGGTGCTGACCTTGCTGTCGTAGCCGGGGAAGGTGTCGGGGAGCAGCATGGTGCGCTGCTTGCCCTTACCGTTTTGCACGTCGTTGATGTACTGCGTGTAGTTAAACGCGTAGCTGAAGCCGCGGCGCACGTTGGCGTCCTTGAAGAAGTTGGCGGGAATGCCCTTGCCGTCCAGCTTGCCGCTGCCCAGCGCGGTGGACGCCTTGATGTTCTGGTTCATGAAGATGGCGGTGGCGCCGGTGTTGGGGAGGTTTTCCACCCAGGTCACGCCGGGCTTGCCCTTGATCTGCTCTTCGTCCACGGCGCGCCCGCCGCCTTCGATGATGTCAGCGTCGCCGCGCAGGAAGGCCTGCTGACGGGCCGCCAGTTCGCCGACCTTCTGGATGATCACGTTCTTGATGGCCGGCTTCTTGCCCCAGTAGCCGTCAAACGCGGTGGCCAGGAAGGCGTTGGCGTCCTTGCGCACGAACTTGTAGGCGCCGGTGCCGCTGGGCTGCTTGCTGAGGTTGGAGTTGGTCAGGTCCTTGCCCACCCAGTTGGCCATATCGGCGCTGGTGCCCTTCCACTCGCCAATCTTGATGGCGTGGTCGCGGTCCACGATGCTCTGGCCAGTGTAGGCCAGCTTGGCCAGGAAGGCGGGGTCAACGCTGGGCAGGGTGAAGACCAGCTGGCCGGCGTTGTTGCACTCCACGGCCTTGTCGATGCGGGCCCAGGTGATGGTCTTGTCGTCAGCAGCGTTGGCGCCCGTGCCCAGCAGGGACTCGCTGATAAACCAGTTGCCGGACTCGGGGCTGTTGGTCACCAGGTTGCGCTCGAAGGTGTATTCGGCGTCGGCGCAGTCAAAGGCGTTGCCGCTGTGGAACTTGACGTTCTTGCGCAGATCGAAGGTGTAGGTCTTGCCGCCGTTGCTGATGGTCCACTTGGTGGCCAGCAGGGGCTCGAGCTTGGTCAGGCTGGCCCCGCTGTAGGTCAGCAGGGTTTCGTACATGTTTTCCACGACGGCGCCCGAGGCGGTGTCGTAGGTCACGCCGGGGTCCATGGTGGGGATATCGGCGCCCACCTGCTCCACGAGGGTGTCCTTGGGAGCAACGGCCAGCGCGGTGGTCAGGGCAAGCAGGGCGGTCAGTGCAGCAAATTTCTTCATTAGGCCTCCGGGGGCTGTTCTGACAGGCAACGCGAATTTCAGGTGTAGCGGTGTGAGCCTCGCGCGGCGCTGTCTAGTGGGTTGAATCGCCGCGCATCATAGCGCAGCACATTTGGGGTTGGTGTGATGTCCGTCCCTGTTAGACTCTACCTGCTGCTGGTGAGATTTTTGCCGACTGGAACGCAGTTTTTCTGGAGAGGCTGTATTGCCAAGCAGTCCGCCCGCTGGGGGTAAATGGGGGAGAAGCGAGGTAGAGAGAAGGTGACTGACATCTGGAGCGGAGAGGGGCTGTCTGCCCAGGGAGCAGCAGAAGCGGGGTGAAGGCCGTTCTGGAGGCCTCCAGGCTGCCTGAGGTTGCCCCGCGCCGCGGGCTGGCAGCCCCATGACATACTGCGCCGCGTGAAGAAGCGCATTCTGCTGCTGGCTGGCGGCCAGTCCGGTGAACACGAGGTCAGCCTCCTGAGTGCCCGCAGCGTGTTGGCGGCCCTGCCGCGCGACCAGTTCGACGTGACGCCTGTGGTCATCAGTAAGCAGGGGCGCTGGCTGCCCCCCACCGAAACCGTGCGCGCCCTGCAAGACGGGGCGGCCCTCACCGGCGGCGACCTCGTGCTGCACCGCGCCGCCAGTGCCGAGGGCTACGACGCCGTCTTTCCGCTGCTACACGGGCCAATGGGTGAGGACGGCACCGTGCAGGGCCTGCTGACGCTGGCCGGTATTCCCTTTGTGGGCAGCGGCGTGCTGGGCAGCGCCGTCAGCATGGACAAGGTGATGACCAAGCAGGTGCTGGCTTCGGTGGGGATTGCCCAGGTGGCCTGGCGCCTGGCGGTGCGCCGCGAGTGGCAGCAGCATCCCGACAGCGTGCGGGCTCGCGCTGCCGACCTGGGTTACCCCCTCTTTGTCAAGCCGGCCAACCTGGGGTCCAGCGTGGGCATCAGCAAGGTGGGGACGCCCGCCGAGCTGGACGGCGCCCTGAATCTGGCGTTTGGCCTGGACCGCCGCGTGATTCTGGAGGCCATGACCACGCACCGCCCCCGCGAAATAGAGGTTGGGATTCTGGGCAACGACGCGCCCATTGCCAGCCCAGTCGGCGAACTGCGCTTTGAGGCCGAGTTCTACGACTACGAAACCAAATACACCGAGGGCCGCGCCACCATGCACATCCCGGCGCCCCTCCCCCCTGAGGTGGCCGAGCAGGTCCGCACCACCGCCCTGCAAGCCTTCCGCGCTCTGGATTGCGCGGGCCTGGCGCGGGTGGACTTCTTTTATATCGAGCAGACCGGTGAACTGCTGCTGAATGAGGTCAACACCATGCCCGGCTTTACCACCACCAGCATGTATCCCAAGCTGTTTGAGGCCGCCGGCCTGAGCTACAGCGAACTCGTCACGCGGCTGGTGGGGCTGGCGCTGGAAGAAAGGTAATCCGGGGTGAGCTGTGAGGCGAGCCAGTGCCCCGGCAAAAGGCCAGCTCACTGCCGGGATGAAGGCCTTGTGGACGGAGGGTTCCCTGTCCTGTCAGGGGACGGAACGAGAGGTATGCCTCATGCCCGCATGCCGTTGTACTCCGCCTCGCTCTGCGGTGCCGCTCTGTCAGTTGGGCCTTTCTACAACTACGGCGAGGCTCTCCTCTCAGGCCTTCCCAAGAGAATCAAAGGCAGTCGGAAGTTGCTGAGAACCTCCCGTGCAGCCTCATCCCTTTCGGCACAGCCGCCTTTTCCCGAACCGGCTAACCAGAAAAGCCGAAAAGTGGAGGCATCTCTCCTCCCTACATCTTTCTGAGCCACCCTGCAGCCCAGCGCGTCACGGCGGGCATCACCAGATAGGTCATGGAGAGCACGACCACCACCATTTGCGGCAGGGCGCGCAGGGGCGTGGGCCAGTGGCCCAGCCAGGGGCGCAGGGCCTCGCCGAACAGCCAGCCGGTGCTCAGGCTCACGGGGTACAGGGCGGCCAGGGTCAGCAGGGCCATCTTCCAGCGGGGCGGCTGGCGCAGTTGGGGCGCGGCCGGCGGGGTAAACCAGAAGTCGAGGCCCGGCTGCTTTTCAAAACTGACCTGTTCGTCCACCAGCGGCGTCACGCGCGCCAGCCAGGCCGCCCGCTCGGGCGAGAGTTCCCAGGCGGCGGCGCTCGTCAGCGAATCGAAACGGGCCAGCAGCGTGTATTCGTGTTCGCCCGGTGCAGGCCGAATTACCCCGACGCCCCGGTGACCGGGAATCCGGGACAGCAGCGCGTTGGCCTCGGTCAGCAGGGCCTCGTACTCGGGTTCAGAGCCGGGCCGGATGCGGCGCCGAATCACCAGGCTGATGGGGTCGGCCGGCTGATGCTCCTGAAACTGGAAGTCGAGGCTGGCGGTCACGGCGCCGCTTCGGCCTCGGGGCGCGGCCAGGCCACGAGCAGTACCCCGGCCAGAATGACGCCTAGGGCAACCCAGCCCAGGGGGCCCAGGCGTTCGCCGCCCAGCCCCACACCCAGCAGCACCGCCACCACTGGATTCACGTAGGCGTAACTGGTCGCCAGCGCCGGGCGGGTATGCGCCACCAGGTACATGTAAGCCGAGTAGGCCACCAGGCTGCCAAAGATGGTCAGGTACGTCAGGGCCCACAGGCTGGCCGCACTGGGCGTCCCCCAGCGTTCGCCTAGCAGCAGGCTGAGGCCCAACAGCACCCCGCCGCCCGTCAGCATCTCGGCGGCGCTGCCCATCAGGCCGGCGGGCAGGGGCAGGCGGCGCGACCACTGGCTGCCGAAGGTCCAGCACATCGGCGCCAGAATGAGCAGCAGGGCGGCCTGCGGCGTGGCGCGCAGTTCACCCAGATTCAGGAGGGCAATGCCCAGCAGGCCCACCCCGATGCCCAGCCACTCGCGCCCGCGCGTGCGCTCGCCCCACAGTCGGCCAAACAGGGCAGCGAACAGGGGAGACACCGCAATCACCAGCGCCGCCACACTGCTGCTGGCGTCGCGCTCGGCCAATGTGACCAGGCCAGTGCCGCCGCCCAGCAGCAGCGTCCCGACCAGGGCACTGGCGCCCCACTCGCGCGCCGTGGGCCAGGGCGCGCCGCGCAGGCGCAAGAAGGCCAGCAGCAGCGCCCCGGCCAGCACGAAGCGCACCGCCAGCATGCCCAGCGGGGGCAGGGTTTCGATGGCGACCTTGATGCCGAAATACGTGCTGCCCCACACCACGTACACCAGTCCCAGGCACACCAGCACCAGCGGTGTCAGGCCAGAGGCCCGCCGAGCGGCGGCGGTCATAGGGGGAGAAAGGCGCCCGGCGCGTCTTCCTGGGCGTTCAGACGGCTCTCGATGGCGCGGGCGTGGGCCTCCAGGCCCTCAGCGCGGGCCAGCAGCGCGCCTGCCGGGCCAATGCGGCGCAGCGTGTCCTCGGTCAAGCCCACCACCGAGATGATGGTCTGAAAGTCGCGCACATTAACTGGGCTCATGAAGCGGGCCGTACCCCCCGTGGGCATGACATGGCTAGGGCCCGCCACATAGTCCCCCAGCGCCTCCATGCTGGCTTCTCCCAGAAAGACGCCGCCCGCGCGCTGCACCCCTCCCAGCAGGCTCCAGGGGTCGCGGGTCAGCAGGCACAGGTGTTCGGGGGCGTACAGGTTGGAGAGCTCCAGTGCCTCCGCCAGCGATCCGGCCAGCACCACCTTCATGCGCGCCTGCACACTGTCGCGCGCCCAACTGCGGTTGGGTTCGGGCAGGGCCTCAAGCTGGCTGTTCAGCTCGGCCTGGACCCGCAGCAAGAGGTCGCGGCTGGTGGACACCAGCACCGGCTCGGCGCCGTTGTGTTCGGCCTGGGCCAGGAGGTCGGCGGCCACAAAGCGGGCGTCGGCACTGTCGTCAGCCACCACCAGCGTCTCGGTGGGGCCAGGCAGGCTCTCGATGCCCGCCATGCCGTACACCATGCGCTTGGCAATGACCACAAACAGGTTGCCCGGCCCGGCAATCTTGTCCACAGCGGCGATGCTGGCAGTGCCGTAGGCCAGCGCCCCGATGGCCTGCGCGCCGCCGACCTTGTACAGCTGGGTCAGACCCAGTTCGCGCGCCGCCACCAGAATGGCGGGGTGAATGCGGCCCTCCCGGTCGGGTGGGGTGGTCACCACGATGTCCCGCACGCCCGCCACCTGTGCGGGCACGGCGGTATGAATCAGGGTGCTGATGAGGGGAGCCAGGCCGCCTGGAACATAGACCCCCACCCGGCCCAGTGGCCGCACCAGCTGGCCCAGCGCGCCGTCCAGGCCGTGGTTCAGGAAGCCGTGGGCGGGCTGCGCCTCATAAAAGGCCCGCACGCGGGCGATGGCCAGACGGATGGCGCTGTGCAGGGGGGCGTCCACCGCAGCGGCCGCCAGGTCCTCGGCCCTGACAGCCAGCTCTTCGGGGCGGTGGCCGTCCAGCCGCTCGGTCCAGTCGCGCAGCGCGTCGTCGCCGCGCGCGCGCACATCGGCCAGGAGGCGCTCCACGACCGCCTCGGGGCTCAGGGCCTCGCCAAAGGTGGCTTCGATGCGCCTCAGCACGGCGTCAGGAACGGGCAGGTCGTTAAAGGTGCGCGTCAGGGCACGCCGGGCATCTGGGCCTTGCAGCACTTGCATGGAAACTCCGTAAGGGGGCGCGGGAGGCGGGAAGTGGTGCGCGGGCACAGACCACGCGCGGGGGCGTCTCAGTCTGCGCGCTTTGCGGGGTAGGGCGTCCGACTTGTGTGGATGGTGCTGGGAAAGCGGGTGAGGGCAATTCTCGGCAGGGTATGCCCGCAGGAAAGCAGGCTGGAGTCGCTTCTTGCAGGCCTGTCCGTCCTGCTGACTTGGCGCCACCTTCCCTACCTGGTCGTCTGGAGACCGGCGCCTCTGGGCTTACACCCTTCGCCGGCGGCGTTCGGGGGTCGGGCGGCGGGCCGCGCCCTGCGCGTTGGCCTCGACAGGGCCAAAGTCGGTGGGCTGAATCAGGCGCATCAGGCGCCAGGGCTCGTCCTGCTCGATATACACGTAAGCGTTGCCGGGACGCAGAAAATACCCGCTGCACGTCACGCCACCCAGCTCGGTGTCGGGCAGGCGCTGAATCAGCACGCGGCCGCCGGTCAGCTGGGCGTAGGTGCGCTCAGGGCCGCCGCCCTCCTGAGCGGTCAGCCAGCGCAGCCACAGCAGCAGACTGACCGGGTCGTGGTACTCAGTGGTCAGCGGGCTGGACGCCTCGTCGCGGCCCTGGCGCAGGTGAATCAGCCCGGCCTTGCGGTCAAAATTGACCTCGAAGCTGGGGCGGCCCCGGCCGTCGCCCTCGGCGTAGCCCAGGCTGCTGCGGTGGCGGGGGTGCAGGCGGCTGGTCTGCACCCGGCGGATTTCTGGCAGCACGCCGCCAAAGTCAGTCTGCACTCGCGCGGCAAATGCGCTGCGCTCCCCCTGGAGGGTCCAGTGCTGTTCTCCGGCGTAGCGCCCCCCCAGCGACAGGGTCAGGCTAAACGCCTCTGGGGTTAGCTCGGCCGCGTCCAGAAGCTCTCACCCGGCCCGGTCCAGTCAGCGCCCAGCGCCTCGGCCACGCTGGCGCCCAGGTCGGCGAAGGTGGCGCGCTCCCCCAGATTCACGCCGGCCCAGCCCGCGCGGTGCATGAGCAGCAAGCCGTGTTCGCGGGTGTGGTCGCTGCCGTGCCAGGTGGGGTCGTTGCCGTGGTCGCTGGTGATGATGAGGGCGCCGCCCTCTGGCACCGCTGCCAGCAGGTCCGGCAACGCGGCGTCCAACTGCGCCAGGCAGGCGCTATACCCAGCCGGGTCGCGGCGGTGGCCATACTTGCTGTCAAAGTCCACGAGGTTGGTAAAAATCAGGCCCGAGGTGCCGTCCTGCGCGGCCTGCTGCATGCGGGCCAGCGTCTTGGCGATGCCGTCGGCGTTGTCGTCGGTATGAATCTCCTCGGTAAAGCCCCGGTGCGCGTAGATATCGGGAATCTTGCCGATCCCCACGACCGCCTGTCCGGTGGCCTTGATGGCGTCCAGCACGGTGGGCGGCGGTACCAGGCTGAAATCCTTGCGGTGCTCGTTGGCGCGCTCAAAGGGAAACTCGCCCCGGAAGGGCCGGGCAATCACGCGCGCCACGGCGTATTCGCCCTGCAGGATGTCGCGGGCGGCCTGGCACCAGGCGTACAGGGTGTCCAGCGGCACCACGTCCTCGTGGGCGGCAATCTGGAACACGCTGTCTCCGCTGGTGTACACAATCGGCGCGCCTGTCGTCAGGTGCTCGGGGCCAAAGTCGCGGATGACATCCGTGCCGGAATAGGGGCGGTTACACAGGTGGCCTTTGCCGGTGGCGGCGTCAAACTGGTCCATGACGGCCGGCGGAAAGCCGTCCGGGAAAATCTGGAATGGGTACTGCAGCTGCACGCCCATGAATTCCCAGTGGCCCGTGCTGGTGTCCTTGCCGGGGCTGACCTCGCGCATGCGGCCGTACGCCCCCTGAGCCGGGACCGCCGGAATGGTGTCTGGGCCTGTCTCAATGGTGGGCACCTGGGCCAGCCCCAGCGCCGCCAGGTTGGGCAAGGCGGCGGGCGCCGCTTTCAGGGTGTGGTTGAGGGTGTGCGAGCCAGCGTCGCCAAACTGCTCGGCGTCGGGCAGTTCGCCGGCCCCCACAGAATCCAGCACGAGAATCGTCAGCAGCATGGGGTCAGTGTAGGCCAGCCGGGCACAAAGGGAGCGATTCAGAGGCGGAGGTCAGGGGCTGCGTGGGTCAGCTGGGCGGCCTGCCACTGCGGGTGCAGCCCCTCAACGCGCCCGCTCGGTTTTCTTGTCCAGCGCCCTCGTCTTCCTGGGCTTTTGACTGAACCGGTTCAGGTCCTGGCCCGCGCCTTTTTCTCCCACCAGACGCTCACGGGACGCGGCTGGGGCGCGTGCTACGCTGCCAGCTGTGACTGTTCCCGCTTCACCTGTGCCCGCCGCGCCTGGCCTGGGGGTGGCCCCAGGCGCCGCCCGCCCGGTGCTGCATGCCGAAGGCCTGAGCAAGACCTATGGCCGCCGCGCCGTGGTGCGGAATGTCAGCCTGCGCGTGGAACCCGGCGAGATTGTGGCGCTGTTCGGGCCCAACGGCGCCGGCAAGACCACGACCTTTTACATGCTGGTGGGCTTTATTCGCCCTGGCGGCGGCCGGATTGCGCTGGGTACGCGCGACGTGACCCGCCTGCCCATGCACGAGCGCGCCCGGCTGGGCCTGGGCTACCTGCCGCAGGAACCCAGCGCCTTTCGCAAACTGACCGCCCGTGACAACCTGCTGGCCATTCTGGAATACCAGGGCCTGCCGAGAAGTGAGCAGGAGGAGCGCGCCGACGCCCTGCTGGCTGAATTCGGCCTGACGCACCTAGCGGGCAGTTACGCCTACCAGTTGTCGGGCGGCGAGCGGCGGCGCCTGGAATTGGCGCGCGCCCTGACCACCGACCCGGATTACCTGCTGCTGGACGAGCCGTTTACGGGCGTAGACCCCAAAAGCATCCGCGAGATTCAGCGCCTGATCCGAGAACTGCGGGACCGCCGGGGCCTGGGCGTCTTTATCACCGACCACAACGTCCGCGAGACCATTGCCCTGACTGACCGCGTCTATCTGATGTACGACGGCGAAGTGAAGTTTGAAGGCACCCCGCAGTCGTTTGCGCAGGACCAGGACGCCCGGCAGCATTACCTGGGCGACGACTTCGAGCTGTAAGGAGAAGAAGCTGTGCTGTGGCTGTTTTTGCCGTTTGTGGTGGTGCTCTCCGGCGTGGTGGCCTACGCTGCCGACACCATTGCGCGCAAGGCTGGGCGCCGGCACCTGCGCTGGTTCGGGCTGCGGCCCAAGCAGACGGCGCTGGTGGTGGCGGTGCTGTCGGGCATGGGCATCAGTGCGGCGAGTCTGGCCGCGTTTTTGTTGCTCAACCGCTCGGCAGTGAACACCATTGCCCAGGCCGATCAGCTGCGCCCTCAGCTCGAGGCGCTGCGGCTGGACATCCGCGCGGCCCAGGCGGCCCAGCAGGCCGCCCAGCAGGCGCGTGACCAGGCCCAGCAGGAAGCCGCAAAATTGCGCGGGCAGCAGGAGACCGCCCAGAACGCCCTGGGCGCGGCGAGGGACGACCTGAGCGCCGCGCGGCGCGACCTGAACGCGGCCCGCGCCGCTGAGCAGACTCTGAAGACCCAGGCCACCGGCCTGCAGGCCCGCGTGAGTGCCCTGACGGCCACCCGCGAGCAGCTGGAAGCCCGCGCCGCCCAGAGCCGGGCCCAGTTGGCGCAGTCCGAGGCCGCCCTGAAGGCCAGTCAGACCCGCGCGCAGACCCTGGACGCCCAGGTGGTTGACCTCAATGCCCGCGTGGCCCTGGCTGAATATGAGGCGCAGGCCGCCCAGACCCGCGCCCAGGTGGCCCAGGCCGACGCCGAAGCGGCCCAGAGTGCCGCCGAGACCGCGCAGGCCCGCGCCGCGCAGACCCAGACGCAGGCCCGCGAGGCCCAGGCGCGTGCCCAGGGTCAGGCGCGCGCTGCACAGGCCGAGGCGCAGGCCGCCCAGACGCAGGCCCGCCAGGCCCAGGCTCAGGTACAGGCGCTGGAAGCCTCACGGCAGACGGCCAGTCAGGCGCTGACCCAGGCCAGCCGCAACCTGACCCAGGCCAGGGCCGACCTGGGGCGCGCGCAGACCCAGCAGAAAGACGCGCAGGCGGCCGTGACCCGCCTCACCACCGAGCGCGCCACCCTGCAGACCCAGCGCGATCAGGCGGCCCGCGAGGCGGCCAAAGTCCGCGCCGACCTCAAGACCTTGCAGGTGCAGCAGGCCGAGCTGAAAAACAGCAACGAGGCCCTGGGCCGCGACCTGGCCAAAGCCCGCGAGAGCCTGGGCAAGCTGCAAGACGAGTATTCCAGCAGCCGCGCCGAGCTGAGTGCCACCCGCAATACCGACCTGGCCTACCCCAAGAACGAACTGGTGTACGCGGCGGTCGTGCCCAGCGTGCGAAACCTCGACACCTTCTTGCAAGATGCCGGGCGCAGCGCCCTGGGCCGGGGCGCCCGGGGCACGCCCGCCGTGCGCCTGAGTGCGGGTGCCCGCAGCGCCCTGGAAACCAAGCTGCGTGGCCTGAACGTCAGCACCTTCGTGCAGTGCCGCGCCGCGCAGAACGCCGCCGCTGGCCTGCCAGTCGAACTCACCTGCGACGCCCGGCCCAACACCACCCTGTTCCGGAGCAACGAGATTATTCGCCGGGCTAGTGTGAGCCTGGGGGCCAGCCCCCGCGCCCTTCAGGAACAAATCAGTGACCTTGTGAAAGACGCCGTGCTGGACGTGACCTCGCGCGGGGTGCCCAGCGAATATGTGCAGGGCCTGGATGTCAACGAGTTTGTGGACCTGCTCACCCGCCTGAACAGCCGCAGTGGCACAGCCGTCGTAGGGATTGCCGCCCGCAGTGACGTCAAGCCCGGGAGCCGGGTGGACCTCTATCCCGTGCTGCCGTAAGAGGCAGGCCGCTGCTGGTGCCGTGGCAGGGGGCGCTCTGCCTCAGAGGCCAGTGCTACCACCTTTAGGCTGTTGAGTCAGTCTCTTTGCCCCTGATGCTTGACTTCGTTCTGGCAAGAAATCCGTGGAAGCGTGTGAAGTTGGGCTGCTCCTCGAGAGTACCGGCCATCATGCGCGACCAAGGCCTCTCTAGAGCGGACCGCCTCTCCCAGCCGCTCTCTCCCACAAAGAGCCCTGGCGTCCGTTTGGCGTCAGGCGGCCCCGGTATGCTGCCCACATGCGCCGCCTGGCCCTGACTGCTTTGCTTGCCCTGACCGCCGCCCCCGCCAGCGCCGCCCCTGTGCGCGTGGAGTTCTGGCACGCCATGACCGGCGTGCAGGGCACGGTGGCCACCTACGCCCGCGAATTCAATGCTGCTCAGGACACGTATGAGGTGGTCCCAGTGGCCCAGGGCAATTACCGCGAACTGCTGCCCAAGCTGCAGGCCGCCGCCGGCACCCCCAAAGCTCCGGCGCTGGTGCAGCTGGAATTCACGCAGTTTCCGGCGCTGGCCGCTGCTGGTCGCCTGACCGATCTCACCCGCGCCGCCGAGGCCCTGCCAGACGCCCTGCAAAACGATATTTACCCGGCGGTGTGGCGCACGGGCCAGCTGGGCGGGCGCACCTACGGCCTGCCGTGGAATGTCAGTGTGCCGGTCCTGCTGTACAACGCGGGCGCCCTGAAGCGGGCGGGCCTGAACGCCCCCGAAACCTGGGCGCAGTTAGAAGCGCAGTCCCGCACCCTGGCGACTGGGGGCCGGCGCCCGCTGGTGGCCGCCGCCGACGCCTGGACCTTTGAAGCCAATGTGCTGTCGCGCGGCGGCGCGCTTGTCAGCGGCAGTGCGCCGCGCCTGAACAGCCCGGACGCCGTGGAGGCCCTGACCCAGCTGGCCCGCATGAGCGCCGCTGGCCAGGCTCAGCCCCGCACCCTGAACGAGGCCACCCGCGCGGCCTTTGACTTTGCGCGTGGGCAGAATATCTTCGTGCTGGCCAGCGTGGCCAACTGGATCGACGCGCGCAAGCTGCCGTTTTTCAGCCTGGGCGTGGCGCCCTTTCCCTGCGAAAAGGAAGGGGCCTGCACCGTGCCGCTGGGCGGCGCGACCCTGGCGGTGCCGGCAGGTACCCCTGCGGGTGAACAGGCCGGCGCCCTGGCCTTCTGGCAATTTCTGATGCAGCCCGCCCGCCTGGCGAACTGGGTGCAGACTACGGCCTATGTGCCGCCCCGGCGCGCGGCTGGGCCACTGCTGGAGGACTGGTACGCCAGGAACCCGCAGCTCAAGGCTGCCCACGCCCAGATTGCCCGCGCCGTGCCGCGCCCTACCACGCCGGACTACGCGGGCTGGATTGCCCTGATGGAAGACGCCCTGCTCAAGGCCACCACCGGCAAATTAAGTGCGAAAGCGGCCCTGGACGAGGCCCAGACCCGCGCCGAAAAGTGAAGGCCCGCCGCGCTAAACTTTCCCCGTGAGCCTGGCTTACCTTTTCCTGACCTTGCTGGCGGCCGCCGCCCTGCTGCTGTTCCTGTGGCGGCCCGGCCTGGCCCGCGCGGGTGTGGTGTGGGGCCTGGGCGCCTTGTTGCCGCTGCTGGCCGCGCTGGTGGTGGCTTTGCAAGGCGGCCGGTAAGGGACGGGTGGTGTCCCAAGCGGTGAGAGACTGAAGCACCTGCGATCCATCTGATCACTACGCTAGAAACGCATCTGGGCGCCATTCAAGCCCTGTCTGCTTCACTTTGTCCTTGGGCCTGTCCTACTCGCCCAGGTAGCGGCGCAGGTCGTCGAGGTTGTGACTGGTGCCGATCACGACCAGCTTGTCGTGGGGGCGCAGCTCGTCCTCGGCGCGGGGGGTCACCTCAATCTTGCCCGCCCGGCTGATGGCAATCACCTGCACGCTGAAACGGCCGGTCAGGTTTAGGTCGCGCAGGGTGCCCTTTAAGCGCTCATTGGCCTCGATTTCCACAATGGCGTAGTCGCCGCCCAGGTCCAGCGTATCCACGATGTTGGGGGTGGCAATCTGACGGGCCAGGCGCACGCCCATGTCGTGTTCGGGCCGAATCACCAGGTCAGCCCCGATGCGCTCCAGGACCCGGCGGGCCATCTCGTCAATGGCCTTGGTCACGACGTAGGGCGCGCCCAGGCTCTTGGCATTCATGGTGGCCAGAATGTTGGCCTGCACGTCCGTGCCGATGGCCACCACCACCACGTCAAAGTCGCCCACGCCCAGGGTCCGCAGGGCGCGCTCGTCGCTGGCGTCCACGATGGCGGCGTACGTGACCAGATTCATCACCCGCTCCACGTTTTCCTCCTGCTGGTCAATGGCCACGACCTCATGGCCCATCTCATAGAGGGTGGTGGCGACGGCGGTGCCAAAGCGGCCCAGCCCAATCACGAGGCATTGTTTACTTTTCATCAGAAGAGTCCTTTGAGGTGAGGGGGCTCAGCCCACCAGAATGTCACGTTCGGGGGGATACTTCACGCCTTTCACGGGTGGCTGGCGCAGGTTCAGGGCCACGGCAAATGTCACTGGGCCGATACGCCCCAGATACATCAGGGTGCTCAGAATCAGCAGGCCGGCGTCGTTCAGGTGCGGCGTGACATTGAGGCTCAGGCCCACGGTGGCGGCGGCGCTGACCGTTTCAAACAGCAGCGGGGTAAAGCCCAGCGCCGGGTTGGTGACCAGCATCAGAAAAAACGAGCCGAAGACCAGCAGGGTGTAGATCGTCGTAATCGTCCCGGCGCGCACCACGTTCTCGGGCAGCACCAGCCGGCCAAACACCACGAGTTCGGTGCGGCCCCGAATCAGGTTCCAGGCGCTGCCCAGCAAAATGGCGAAGGTGCTGGTCTTGATGCCGCCGCCTGTCGAGCCGCTGTTGGCGCCGATAAACATCAGGGCCACCATCAGAAAGATGCTGGCGCTGCTCAGGGCCGTCATGTCCACAGTGGCAAAGCCCCCGGAGCGCGGCGTGACGCTCTGAAAAAAGGCGGCCAGCAGCTTGGCGGGAGCTGACAGGGGCCCCAGGGTGCCCGCCCGCGCCCATTCCAGCGCCAGCAGCAGGCCAGTGCCGGCCACCAGCAGCACGCCCGTGGTCCACAGGGTCAGGCGGCTGTACACCAGCATGCGGTTACGCCGGGGCGCCTGCCAGTGGGTAATCAGATTGAGCTGCACCAGAAAGCCCAGCCCGCCCAGCACGATCAGCAGGGCAATCACGCCGCTGACCAGCGGGTCGGTCACATACGGCGTCATGCCGCCGGGCAGCACCACAAACCCCGCATTGTTATAGGCGCTGATGGCGTGAAAGACCGCCTGATACAGACCCTCGCCCAGCCCGAACTGCGGCACGAAGCGCCACGACAGCAGCAGGGTGCCCGCCGCCTGCGCCGCCAAGGTGTACAGAAAAATGATTCGGACCAGGCCGAGCACGCTGCCCACGTTCAGCGCATTCACCTGCTGGGCGAGGTGCTGCCGCTCGCTGAAATTCACGCGCCGCCCGGCCAGCAGGGCGAACAGGGTGCCGAAGGTGATGATGCCCAGCCCCCCAATCTGCGCCAGGACCAGAATCGTGACCTGTCCGGCGCGGGTAAAGGCCTCGCTGGTGTCGGCCACCACCAGGCCCGTAATACACACCGCGCTGGTGGCGGTAAACAGCAGGTCCACGGTGGACAGGTTGGCTTCCGGGCGGGTCATGCCGGGCAGGTGCAGCGCGGCGGTGCCCAGGGCGATGCCCAGCAGATACACCAGCGCAATCAGCTGTGGGGGGCGCACCCGGGTCAGCAGGCCCCGCCGGGGCCGACGAGCCATGCGGCGGCGCAGGCTGGGCAGTTTCATACGGCGGGCCTCCTCATCCGATGAGAATGTCCTTGTCGGCGGGGTAACGGACCAGGGCGCCCCCCTGGGGCCGGTTAAAGGCCACGGCAAAGGTCAGTGGCCCAATACGCCCCAGAAACATCAGTGCAATGAGGACCAGATGCTGCTCTGGATTGAGCAGCGGCGTGGTGTTCATGCTCAGCCCGACGGTGGCAAACGCGCTGACGGCCTCGAAAAACAGGTTGACGAACAGCACGTCGGGCCGGGTGTTCAGCAGCAGCAGCGCAATCAACATGAGGTTGACCAGACCGATGCTCAGCAGGCCGACGGTCATGGCGCGCAGGATGGTGTCGGTGTCAATTCGCCGCTGAAACAGGATGGTGTCACGCCGCCCACGCACCATGCTCCAGGCCGAGGCCATCATGACGTAAAAGGTGCTGGTCTTGATGCCGCCGCCTGTCGAGCCGGGGTTGGCGCCGATGAACATCAGAATAATTGTGATGAACAGGGTGGTCAGCCCCATCGCGCCGTAATCCAGGGTGTTAAAGCCAGCCGTGCGGGTGGTCACGCTCTGAAAGAAGCTGGCCAGCAGGCGCTCCCCCAGTCCCAGTGGGCCCAGAGTCTTGGGGTTGTTCCATTCCAGCACCAGATACGCCAGGGTCCCCAGCAGCAGCAGAGCGGCCATCATGGTCAGCACCAGCTTGCTGTGGACCATCAGGCGGGTACGGCGGGCGCTCAGCAGGTGGGCGGTCACATTGAGCTGAACCAGGAAGCCAGTGCCCCCCAGGATGATGAGCAGGGCCAGCACCAAGCTCACAAGCGGGTCACCCACAAAGCCCATGACGTTGTCGCTGTACAGCGCAAACCCAGCGTTGTTAAAGGCGCTGACCGAATGAAACAGCGCGTAGAACAGGCCTGGGCCCCAGCCCTCCTGCGGCACGAAGCGCAGGGCCAGCAGCGCCGCGCCCACGCCCTCAATTACAAAGGTGTAGATGAAAATAGAGCGGATGAGGCCCAGGACCCCGCCTGCATTCAGGGCGCTCACCTGATGGGCGGCGTGCAGGCGCTCGGTAAAGTTCAGGCGCCGCCGTGAAATCAGCGCGAAGGCCGTCCCCAGTGTGATGATGCCCAGGCCGCCGACCTGAATCAGCCCCATGATGATGGTCTGCCCCAGCCGGTTGAAATCCTTGCTGGGGTCAATGACATTCAGGCCCGTGACGCACAGCGCGCTGGTGGCGGTAAACAGCGCCTGCAAGAAGTTGACGCTGCGCCGCGTGCCGTCTGGGTTGAGCCCATGCGTGATGGGCAGACTGAGCAGCGCGCCCCCCACCAGGATGGCCACCGCGAACGACAGCGCAATCAGTTGGGGGGGGCTGAGCCGCAACAGCAAAGGCGTGCGGTTGGCCCGTCCAGAGGTCAGGGGGCGCGGGGGCGGAGAGGGACGGGTCATAGAACGGCCCGGATTGTACGCCCCGGCCCCAGCCTGTGTATGGGGCACGGCTCCTGCGGCGCCCTATACTGTTCTGCTATGCCGCGCCCCGCCCGCCCTGACCGCCCCGCCTTCTCCCGGCGCTCCCCGCGCCCCAAGCCGGACCACCGCACCCGCCAGCCGGCCCACGAATACGAGCTGGAAGCGCTGCGCGGCCTGGAGCATGTGGCGGTCACTGAGCTGGACACGGTGCCGCTGGCACGCGATATCCGGGGGCTGCGCTTCTGGTATCCCGGTGACCCCGAGCGCCTGTCCCGCCTGCGTTCGGTGGTGGCCGCTTACCGCATTCGCAGCTGGGACGTGCCGAGGCCACGCGGTTTGCTGGGCAATCAGCAGCTGGGCGAACTGACGGACTTTCTGCTGGGGGTGGCCGAGGTCGGCGGGCACCGCTCGTTCCGGCTGGGTGCGGCGGGCAAGGAGTCAGGGGTCATGCAGCGGCTGGCCGAGGAACTGCAGGCAGGTCTGAACCTCCCGCACGACCCGCAGGACGGCGAACTGCTGATCCGGCTGCGGCCACAGGAGGACGGCCCCGGTTGGGACGTGCTGGCGCGCATCACCCCCAAACCGCTGAGCGCGCGGCCCTGGCGGGTGTGCAACATGGCGGGCGGCCTGAATGCCACGGTGGCCTACGCGGCGCACAAGCTGGCCGGCCAGCGCGACCAGGACCGCATCTTTAACCCCATGAGCGGCAGCGGCACCTTGCTGATAGAACGCGACCTGATGGGGCCCAGCGCCGCCATGGTGGGCGTAGACCTGAACCCTGAAGCCGTGCGCTGCGCGAAAAGCAACATTCAGGCAGCGGGGCGCGAGATTGAGGTGGCGGTACGGGACGCCCTGCACACGGAACTGCCGGCCCGCTCCTTTGACCTCGTGATGGCGGACCTGCCCTGGGGCGACGCCATCAGCACTCACACAGACAACGAAGCGCTGTATCCGGCCTTCTTGCAGGAGATGCACCGCCTGACCAGCCAGCGCGGGCGCCTGTGTGTAATTACCCATGAGATTCGTTTGTTCGAGCGCGTCCTGAGTGCCCAGCAGAAGTGGCATGCCCACGAACTCTTTCAGGTGGCCAGTGGGGGACACCATCCGAAGGCCTATCTGCTGAGTAAGCGGGTGTAGGGGGTCTGGGGTGTCGGAGGGCGGGCGTGTGGGGACAGAGGCGAGCTTGATGGCCCGGAGACTTTTCTCTGCGGCCTCCTTTTTGTGGCTCCTGCGCCGCGTGTGGCTGGGTCTGGTGTGCTGGCTGGGCATGAGCAGCGCGCAGGCTCCTGTGGTGTCAGCGCCGCTGCGCCTGAGCCGCGAACCGGGGCTGAGCGCGCCGGTCAGGGCGGCGCTGGCCGCTGTGCCCGCAAACGTGCAGGTGGGTGTGCTGGTGCTGGACCTTCAGACGCGCGCGGTGCTGGAGGCGCAGCGGCCAGACCAGAGCCTGAGTGCCGCCAGCACCACCAAACTGGTCACGGCCGCCAGTGTGCTGGCTGAACGGGGCGGGGCCACGGGCTTCTGGACCACCGAGCTGACGGTGCCGGCCCCGCAGGTGGGCCGCGCCCAGGTGTCCAGTCTGACCCTGCGCGGCAGCGGTGACCCTGGCCTGGGCGTTACGGGGCCCTACAGCCTGCGGGCGCTGGCGGAGCAGGCGGCCGCGCGCGGTGTCCGGCAGGTGGGCGAGGTGCGTGTGGAGGATCAGGTCCTGAAGGCTGGAGGCTGGCCCAATGACCTACTGGGCGAACCGGTCACGGCCCTGCGTCTGGCCGAGTGGCGCACCCGCCCGCCCCTCAGCGCCGCCGAGGCCCGCACGCGGCTGGGCGCTGCGCTGAAAGCAGAACTGCGGCGGGCCGGGATTCAGGTGGCTTCAGAGGACGTTCCCTCGGCCCCGGCTTACATTCCTTATCTTCCGCCGGCCCGCACGGACGAGCGCGGGCAGCCGCTTGCTCCTGACCCCCTGATTCCCCCTGCCCGCCGCGCCGAACAGGGGGTGGCCAGCGTGCGCAGCGCCTCGCCGTATCGTCTGCTGGCGGCCACCCTGCGGCCCAGCGACAACGCGCTGGCCGAGGCCCTGCTGGGCACCCTGGCCCACCGTCCCGGCGGCAACGGCACCCGGGCAGGTGCCCTGGCGCGTGAGCGGACATGGCTGCGCCGGATGGGGCTGGACCTGACCGGCGTGGCGCTGGCCGACGGCAGCGGCCTCAGCCGGGGCAACCGCCTGACCCCGCGCGCCCTGGTCACGCTGCTGCGCGTGCAGTACGACCTGCCGCACCCGCTGCCGGGCCGCGCCGGGCTCCCGGCGGCCCTTTACCGCACGCGCGGCAACGCCTTTATAGAGGCGCTGCCGCAGGCTGGGACCGGCACCGCCACGCCAGCTGGGGTGCGGCGCGGCGGCACACTGGCCGGGCGGCTGGTCGGCGCAGGGCTGGACGTGCGGGCCAAGACCGGCACCCTCCCAGGGGTCAGTGCCCTGGCCGGTTATGTCACGGCGCGCAGTGGGCACCCGCTGGCCTTCGCGGTGCTGATGAACGGTCCAGAAGACGCACCGATCCTGACCCTGCGCGCGGCCCAGGACGATCTGGTGCGTGCCCTGGCCGCCAGCTACTGAGGCAGAGATGGAAGGAGTGGCGGAGGTGGTGGGACAAATCAAATACACCTTTTCGGATACCAGTCTCTGTCGGGCAGTTCACTGACAGGCAGTTCTATCGGCATCGTTTTTCGGCTAACCCTGACCGACTCTGCAGCTTCGGAGGCCCAATCAGAGGTGTCCTATTGACAACGGCGCAAATCCGTCTTGGTATTTTGAGGTATGGCGGAATGGCAGCCGACCCGATATACCCGTGCCCAACTCGAAGAGCGTCGACTGGCCGCTGCGAAGTGGCTGCAAGAGGGCAAGTACGCCCACCGCGAAATCGCTGAGCATTTTGGAGTCTCCGTCGTGACCGTCACCACCTGGAATGCACGCCTGAAGAAGAGAGGGACCCTTCAGGCGACGGTCGCTCCCGGTCGCCAGTCACGGATGACCTCTGCACAGCACGCGCAACTGCGCACCCTCCTTCAGGAGGGTGCGCTCGCCCATGGGTTCCCCGACGAGACCTGGACCACTCGTCGGGTGAGTGAGTTGATTGGCGGGCGGTTTGCGATCTGGTATCACCACGATCACGTCCGCAACCTTCTGCACCAGTTGGGCTGGACCCCACAACTGCCGAATGGACGCGCCGCAGAGCGCAACGAGCTGCGGATTGCCACCTGGAAAGAACAGACGGCACCCGAGTTGAAAAAAAAAGGTCGCTGAGGGCGCCACGCTGATCTATCTGGATGAGGTGGGCTTTGCGTTGAAGGGGGTGCGACGACGGACATGGTCGATCAGGGGCGTCACGCCCCTGGTCACACTCCCCGCAAACTGGGAGAAGCTGTCGACGATTGGGGCGATCACATCAGATGGACGCTTCTTTCAGAACACCAAAGCTGGCGCCATCAACAGTGGCAATGTCACCCAGTTTCTTCAACATCTGCTGCGTCATGTGACTGGCGAGATGGTCGTCGTGCTGGACAACGCGAGCATTCACCGAGCCACAGCTGTACAAGCGTTCGTGGCAAGCCACGAACGCTTGTCGCTGGAATATTTGCCGCCATATGCCCCGGAGCTGAATCCGATCGAGTTGGTCTGGGCCTATATAAAGCGCAATGTTCTGGGCAACTTTTGTGCCCGTACAGTCGGGCTGTTGAAGCAGAAGCTGGCGAGGGCTTGGCAGCGTGTGCGATACGTCAAGCTGCCACGACAACTTCTCAATACGAATCTATACCGCGATCAATAAGCCTCCTTTCAGGTTGATCGGTCTGGGGCAAACGTGCCTCTCCCCCCGGTGCGGGGGCACACCCAGCGGCCTCGGGACGCCCTTCACGCGCCGGCCAGGCTCAGCCTCTAGACTCGGAAATGTGAAAAACGGCGCAGAACAGAAGGTCATGCTGGCGACGGGCAACGCCGGCAAGGTGCGGGAAATAGAGGAGGCGCTGGTGGGTGTGAACTGGACGCTCAGCCCCCTGGGCGGTCTGCCGCTGCCTCCCGAAACCGGACGCACCTATGAGGAAAACGCGGCCATGAAGGCCTGCTTTGTGGCCCACATGACGGGTCAGCCGGCGCTGGCCGACGACAGCGGCATTGAGGTCGAGGCGCTGGGCGGCGAACCTGGCGTCTACTCGGCGCGCTTTGGCAACCGCGAGAATGACACAGAGCGCAACGTCTACCTGCTGGAAAAACTGCGGGGACAGGCGAACCGCCGCGCCAAGTTCGTGTCGGTGGTCATCCTGGCTTACCCGGACGGGCACGTGGAAACCTACCGGGGCGAACTGCCCGGCACCCTGCTTGAAGGCCCGCGCGGCGACAACGGCTTTGGCTACGACCCCCTGTTTGTCCCGGAAGGGCAGACCCGCACCCTGGCCGAAATGACGGTGGCCGAGAAGCGCGCCCTGAGCCATCGGGGTCAGGCGCTGAAAAAGTTGCTGGAGGTTCACCAGCACGGCAGCCCCGTGCGCGGCGCCCCGCCCGTGACCCGCGACTGACCGAGGAACTCGGCGCATGGCGCTTGGTGGAGAATCTCGGCTCAGAAGTCGATGGCTTTACTACAGGGCAGGCTAGCGTTTTCCCGCTCTACGCCGTGACTCAAGGCAACTGTATAGCCCGAGACAGGTGCCTTTGACGTTGTCAGGGACCACTGCACCTTTGATCTTCAGCGTCTGTGAACCCGGCGGTCAGCGTTTCTTGAAAGAGGGAGGCTGACCGCTGTTGCCCTGCGCTGGCCTGCCTACGGTGGCCCCATGAGCGCATACCGAACATTGGTGGCTGGCCTGCTGGGCGGGGCTGTGGGCACGCTGGCAATGGGGCAGTACTGGACACGGGTGGCCCCGAAGTTAGAGGGCGACAGCGGCGGCCAGGATAGCCAGAAGCCTGACCAGCACTCTATTTCTCTGGTGGGGCAGCAGCACGAACCCGGCGAGAGCAGTACCGCCGCCCTGGGCCGCGTGGCTTACGAGAAAACTGAGGGCCACCCGCCGGGCAAACAGACGCGCGCCGCCCTCAGTGAGGCGGTGCATTGGAGCATGGGCGCGGGCAGCGGGGCGCTCTACGGCGCGCTGGCTGGGCGCGGCAATCCCCTGAAAGGCGCCGCCTTTGGCGTGGGCCTCTGGGCCCTGATAGACGAGGGGCTGGTGCCGCTGCTGGGCCTGCAAGATGGCCCGGCTGGAAGCCCGGCGCGCGGACACGCCAACCGATTGGGTGCCCACCTGGCCTACGGGCTGGGGTTGGGGCTGACCGTCTGGGCGCTGGCTGGTGTGCTGCCTGGCGACGATTAATAACGGGTCTAGCCCAGGAGAGAAGGGCTACGTCGTCAGACCTTCTCTCCTGGGCTGGGTGAATGACCGCCAGGGCCGCCTTCCAGATTCAGTGCGGCGTTCTCAGGCTTGCCTCAGCCCTGGGCATGTTCGCGCACGTCGTTTTTCAGGCGCATCAGGATGGCCCCCATGCCGCGCAGGCGCATGGGCGTAATCAGCTCGGTCAGGCCCATGTCCATGTAAAACTGGTCGGGGATATTCAGAATTTCGTCGGGGTGGGCGCCGTCCAGCGCCTCATGCAAGATGCCCGCGTAACCGCGCACTGTAGGCGCCTCTTCGGGCACCTTGAAGTACAGGTGCATGCCGCCCGTCTCGTCCTGCTCGGTCACCAGAAAGAAAGGGCTGGTGCATTCAGGCACAGGCTTCAGGAACTCGGGATGCTCCAGGTACTTGGTGGGGAGGCCGGGCAGCTTTTTGCTGTATTCCAGCAGCGCTTGCAGGCGCAGCGGCTTGGGGGCGCTGCGAAACAGATTGACAATGCTTTGCAGCTTTTCGGGCAGAGGGGCGGCGTCGCTCATGGCTGCTACTGTAGCGCCGCCCACCTGGGGGGATTGAGGTGGCCTGTCCAGTTGACCACTTTTGTCAATAAGTCCTGGACAGGGGTACAATCCGGAGGCAAAACGCGCACGACCCTTTAAGCTTCATCCCACAGGAGGCACACACATGGATTACGCAAAAGACGTTCTGGTCAGCACAGACTGGGTGGCCCAGAACCTGAACACCCCCGGCCTGCGCCTCGTAGAAGTGGACGAAGACATTTTGCTGTACGACACCGGCCATATTCCCGGCGCCGTCAAGCTGGACTGGCAGACCGACCTGTGGCACCCCGTGGAGCGCGACTTTATTACCCCAGAAGAGGTCAGCGCCCTGCTGGGCCGCCTGGGCATCGGGGCAGATGATCAGATCATTCTGTACGGCGACAAGAGCAACTGGTGGGCCGCCTACGCCTACTGGTTCCTGTCGTACAGCGGCGTCAAAAACCCCCTGAAGCTCATGAACGGCGGCCGTCAGAAGTGGGTCGCCGAGGGCCGCGAGCAGACCACCGACGCCCCCAGCGTGGAAGCCACCCAGTACCCGGCCCTGACCCGCGACGATTCGCTGCGCGCCTTCCGCGACGAGGTTAAGGGCCATCTGGACAGCGTCAAGAGCGGCACTGGCGCCCTGGTGGATGTCCGCAGCCCCGACGAGTTCTCGGGCAAGGTGACCCACATGCCCGCCTACCCACAAGAGGGCGTGCTGCGCGGCGGCCACATTCCCGGCGCCCGCTCGATTCCCTGGGCGCGCGCCGCCAACGAGGACGGCACCTTCAAGAGCGCCGACGAACTGAAGGCGCTGTACGAGGGCGAAGGCGTGACTCCCGACAAGGACGTCATCGCCTACTGCCGCATTGCCGAGCGCAGCAGTCACAGCTGGTTCGTGCTGCGCGAACTGCTGGGCTACCCCAGCGTGCGCAACTACGACGGCAGCTGGACCGAGTGGGGCAACGCCGTGGGCCTGCCTATCGAGAAGACCTACAGCGAAGCGTAAGGCGCCGCTGGGGCAGGGGCGGTCAGTCCGGTCTGGGCTGGCCGCCCTTTTCCGTTAGGCTGGCCCTATGGTCAGGCGGTGCTTTGCGCGGGTGGTTGGGAAGAGCGGAGAACTGCGGCTGAACCTGCTGCACAGCGGAGAAGTTGGGCTGGTGTTCCAGGGGCAAACCCACACCTTCGAGACCCTGGAAGACGCCCTGGACGGCGCGGCCTGGTTGCCCCAGGTGCCGGGCGACCTGTATGAGGCGCTGGCCTGGGAACTGGACCTGCTGGCGCTGAGGGGAACGCCCCCAGGCTGAGGTCCAGGGCTCATCAGCCGGTCCCCTTCATACGCGGCAGCGCAGGTGCAGCGACCTGGGCGGCAACGTTGCGGGCAAAGTCAGCTTTGGTCAACCACACCGCCAGACTTCGTCAGGGTGTCGAAGGCTGTGGCCGCCAGACGACCAGCAGGTCTATTTTGTCCTTTGGTGAACCCGTGCAGTCGAGGACGGCCCGCTCGGCCGCCCAGCCGTACAGAAGCGCGCCAAAGTCTTCAGGTCGCCTGTTCCAGAGGTCGGTCAGGCCCCGCGTCCAGGCCGCGCACAGTTGCCGGGCTGTGCGCGTGTCCTGCTGTGCGGGCACGGCAACGATGTCGTCAAGCTGTGAGGGCGTGTCAGGGTGATAACTCAGCGTGACCTTGACAGGGCCGCCGAACAGCTCGCCTTCAAAGTGGTGGTTGGCGTAAGCCCGGCTGTTGACCTGTGGACTGGGCAGGGGCCGAAACCCTTGACGGATCAGTTTGGCACGGGCCCCTACGGCGTCGTCTTCCCGCATCAGCTGAAGAAACTGGGCCACCTTAGGCTCTGGGGCTGCACAGGCCACCAGACCGCCAAGCAGCAACAAGCGCATAGGCCACATCGCCGTGCAGTCTATGAAAACAGCGGGCAGACTGTGCCCCGACCTCTCCGATTCAGAAAAGTGTTAGAAGGCGCCATCTAAGCTGACCTTCATGATGGGAGTCCTTGTCGCCCTGGTGGTGCTGGCCGCGCTGGTCCTTGTCTGGCGCCTGTCACAGCGCCGTCCCCGCACCCCTGCTGCGCCGCCACCGTCGCCGTCGTCTGACCGGCCTTCGGGGGTGCGCGTGGTGCCCACGCCTGAAAGGCCGCAGATACAGGCCGCAGTGGCCGCCGCCCCGGTGGTCGCCGCGCCAGTCTTCGCCGCGCCCCCCGGCACTGCAGCCCTGGATGACCCCGACGCCGTGCGCCCGGAAGTCAGCGCCGAGGCGGTGGCCTCGGCCCGCGCGGCGGTGCAGGCCGATGTGCCCGACGCCATCCTGTCGGACGCCCTGCTGGACGTGACCCCCGAGCAACTGCAGCGCCTGATGGCTGCCGTCCCCGAGGACGTGATGGCCCGCGCCATCGGCCGGGATGACAAGGTGACCCAGGGGCCTGTCAAGGCCGAGGACCTGCAGCAGCTTCAGGGCATCGGCGGCGCACTGGATGACCTGGACATCTGGAGTTTTGGCGATGACAGCGCCAGCACGCCCGGCCACAAGGCCTGAAGCCAGGAGGTTCAGCGCCCCAGCATCACCCTGGGGCGTTTTTGTTTGAGAGGCCGTAAGAGTCCTGGCCTGCCAGGGGGTATCCCATCGTAGAAACAACAGGCGGATCTGATTGGCCGGGTGACCCAGTTTGCCCTCACTTCATCACCGTTTCTTGAGCGCGCTATCAGCTGGCCATGACAGAGAGGCCTCACCCTGAGGCATGACGCCCAGTGACGACCGCGACGCCCTGCCTGTTAATCCCACCCTGGCCCCACATACTTCGCCTGCTGCGCCAGTGCAGGGTGCCGATCAGGGGCCGATGCCAGACGAGTTGCCGCCCGCTCCGGGGGTGCCGTCACCCTCTGGAGAAGGCCTGAGCAGCGCAGAAGTCGCCGCCCTGGTCAGCGGCGGTGATCCCTCGATGGCCGAAGCCAACCTGGCCCTGGAAACAGCGGAGGGCCTGGACCCCAAGACCCAGAGCTGAAGTGCGGGCGGGCCCCTGCCTTACGCTGGGGCATGCTGTCTATCGCTGACCTGCGTACTGCCTGCGCCGCGCTGCCCGGCTCGCAGGAAACTTTTCCCTTTGACGCCACGACCCTGGTGTTCAAGGTGGGCGGCAAGATGTACGCCCTGACCGACATTCAGGCCGAGCCGCTGACCCTGTCGGTTAAGGTGCGTCCCGAACACGGCGAGGACCTGCGCGCTGCCCATGAAGCGATTGCCCCCGGTTACCACCTCAATAAGCGCCACTGGGTCACGGTGACGCTGGACGGCCAGGTGCCCACAGCGCTGGTCCAAGAGTTGCTGGCCGGCAGCCACGCCCTGGTGGTGGGCGGCCTGACCCGCGCCCAGCGCGCCGAGCTGGGCCTGTGACGCGGCTGCGTGTCCTCCTGGGGGCCGGCGAGCAGCGCTGGTCCGGCTGGGTGTCGACCTAGCAGCCCGAGCTGTACCTTCTCAACCTCCAGACCTTCGCCCAGTTTTTTGGAGGGCTCCGGGCCGACGTCTTCCTAGGTAAGCACGTCTGGGAACACCTATGTTGTCAGAAGGCGAGCAGGCCGCGTCGCTGGTGTTCGGATGCCTGAAGCCGGGCGGCACCTTGCGGGTGGCGGTGCTGGACGGCGGCCACCCTGACCCTGCGTACCGGGCGCTGGTGGGGGTCCACGCACGACCACCAGGTTCATAGATGCTGGACACCTTTGGCCCCGTCTTTGCCGGGGCAGGGTTTGAGCTCCGCCCTCTAGAATGGTGGGACGCGCCGGGAACGTTTCACCACCGGGCCTGGGACCCCGAGGACGGCCCGGTTGACCACAGCAGTCAGCTCGAACCACCGCAACGCCGCGTGGCGCTGGGGTGAAGGGCCGCTGGGCTTTACCAGTCTGGTGTTAGACACTGCGAAGCCGAGCTAGCCGCTTGATTTGCCAGTTCAGTCTGCCCTACACAGCTTGACCTGGGGCAGAACGCCGCTTCTTATTCTGCTATTTACATATTCATAAATTGGGGCTATGCTGGAAGGTGAAATTCGCCACGTTCCCTGCCTCTGAGGTTCCCATGATTGTCGAGACCAAGATTGTTGGCCGCCGCACCCCCTTTGAACGCCGCTCGCTGGAGGTTCCGGCGGGGCCACAGACGCTCCAGAGCCTGGTGACCCATCTGGTTCATGCCGAGGTCGCCGCCTACCACGAGCGTCAGGAGCAGGTGGGCGTGCTGCGCGTACTGACCGAACGCGACCTGACAGAAGGCGCGCTGGGCGGCCGGGTGGCGGTGGCCCCGCAGGCACCGGGCGGCACCGTGACCCCCGAAGACGCCGTGCGCACTGCCCTAACGGCGTTCGGGGACGGCCTGTACTACGTGTTTCTCGATGAGGAGCAGCTGGAGTCGCTGCAGGCCCCGCTAACACTGCGCCCCGACAGCACGCTGCTGCTGGTCCGCCTGACTGCGCTGGCTGGGGGCTGAGGATGGACGTTCACGACTATCTGCGCGGTTTCGAGGGCCCCTGGCAGGCTGACTTCATGGCCCGCCTGCGAACGCTGCCTGACGACCAGGCCACCCTGATTCGCGCCGAATTGAAGGGCAGTGGTGACCAGGCCGCCCACCAGGCCCGCGAAGCCGCCCTGACCGATCTGCTGCACGGCAGCGACGAGACCACGCGGCAGGCGCTGGCCGCTGTCTTGTTCCCCCAGTTTCCTGAGGTCGTGCGCCGCACCGTGGAAGCGCTGCTGACCCGCCACCCCTACACCGAGGGCTACAGCCGCCGCGCCTTTCGCGCCCCCGGTGACCGCCGCATGGCCGCGAGGGCCTGGAACTGGCTGTGGAGCACCTGGCAGGTCACACGCGACTATCCGCAGCCCCTGGACTGGTTTGCGGTGCATGCGGGCCTGCTGAGTCCCTGGCAGAGCCGGGAACTGGGGCTGCTGCTGGGTCAGGCGGTCAGCGACGGGCACGAGGATATTTTTCAGATTCTGCGCGACACGGCCAGCACCCAGCATCCGGTGGCCCGCATGGGGCGGCATGTGCCGCTGGCACTGCTTTCGGGCACCCGACCGGACGCCTGGGCCCTGGCCGAGGGCCTGCTGCTGGCCGCCCAGCGCCAGGAAGGGCTGCGGCAGGTGATTCTGGAAACAGTGGACGAGGCCAGCCCCGAGGCCCTGACGCGGATGCTGCGCCTGATTCTGGCTGAAGACCTGCTGCGCTTTGCCGCGACCCTGCGGGCCGCCTGCGTGTGGTTTGGCCTGAATTACGACGTGACCGATCTGAAGGCGGTGCGCGCCCACCTGACAACGGCCCTGGGTTACCTGGAGGATTCGGCGTCGGCCCGGACGGCCGTGACTAGCGGCAGCGGCGCAGAAGCCTACCTAGCTTTGTTCACCCTGGCCATGCGGGACGCCATTGGGGCGGCGGCGCTGGCCCGCCCCCTGTTGGCCGACCCCGCCCCAGAGCGCCGCATGGCCGCCGCCCAGTTCCTGCTGGCCGCTGACGCCCTGCAAGGGGACGACCTGAGCGCCCTGCTGGCGGACCCGGACCTGCGGCTGGCGGCCCTGGCCGGGGGGCGCGTCAGCCCATGGACCCGCGAGGCACAGCCTTTTTCTCTGGAGGAGTTTGCAGCCTATGCCGCGCGCCTGCCCACCGAGGGCCGGCATGACCTGCTGCTGTTTCCCTGGCTGGGGCACGTACCGGCCCGCGCCGAAGCGATGAACAGTTTGCCCAGGGTGCTGGGCGACCAGCCGGTGGCAGACCTGGCCCCGTACCTGGCCCACATGAGCAGTGACGGCCGCTTGGGCGTGCTCGGGCGCCTGCGCGAGCGGCACGGCAACACGCCTCAGCAGCTGGACGCCCCCACCCGCGACCTGCTGCTGACCCTGCTGCAAGACCGCCAGAGCGGCGTGTCGCAGGAGGCCGTGCAGGTGATGGGGCAGCTGACCCCCGAGCCGCAGGAGGTTGAGGTACTGCATACCCTCCTGCGCCGCCGCAGCGCCGACCTGCGCCGGGGCCTGATTCGCCTGCTGGCCACCGACCCTGCCTTGGGAGCCAGTAGCGCCCTGGCCCTGCTGGCCGGCACCAACACCGAGCAGCGTCAGGCCGGCCTGCAACTGCTTCAGGCAGTGGGCGGCGAGGTGCCCGGCGGGTTTCAGCCGAAAAACGTGGCCGAGGAAACCCTCCTGGCTGCCCTGACCGAACCGGGGGCTCAGCCCACGCTGGAAGATGGCCTGGGCCTGTTTGATCCGGCCGACCTGAGCCGCGCGCCGGCGCCAGTGCCGGCCGCCCACGACTTTGTCCCAGAGGTGGCGCGCGGCGCCCGGCTCCTGCGCAGCCTGAACGCCCTGATTGAGGCGCACCGCGAAACCCCCCTGACGGGCATCGGCTGGGACGGCGAGCAGACGCTGCTGCTGGGCAATGTACGCGGCGGCCTGCTGCGCCCGCGCGCCGACCAGCCCATGCCCCTGGCCGACCTCTGGACTGGTTGGTGGCAGACCCGGCCTGACCCGCAGGACGGGGACCTGACGCGCATGGCCTGGGCGCTCAGTCATTTCGTGGCGCGGGAGGACACCACCGAAGCCGAGCTGGACGCTGAACTGCACACGCTGGCCGAGGAACTGGCGCAGGACATGGACCTGTCCCCCGAGGAACTGGCTGAGGCGCTGGAAGACGACACCGACGAAGAGGAGCGCGCCCAGGCCGCCCAGGTGGCCCGCGCCCGGGAAGCCCTGCGCCGCCAGACGATTGACCGCACGCTGGGGCCGCTGGTGCCGCTGCGGCTGGAGCACATGGACCGCGTGAGGGCCGTCGTGGGCTATCTGCGCGCCGGGTTCAGTACGCCCGCCGACCTTGACCTGAGCCTGGACGCCTGGGCCACGGCCCTGAGTGGGCTACCTGCCGACGTTGGGCTGCTGACCGACCCCCGGTACACCTGGCGCAGCGATGACCCGCGCGACTGGTTCACGCCCCTGCGCCCGGCCTGGGCGCAGCTGGAGGCCGCCACGCCAGCACAGCTGCGCCGCGCCTGGGACCTGACCCTGCACGAGGGCCGCGCCTTCGAGCACCTGCCCCTTCAGCGGCCCTCGACCCCGCTGCTGGTGCGCGCCTACGAACATGGGTGGGCAGGCCGCGCCGACCTGCTGGACGCGCTGATTGGGCCGCGGCCTCAGCGCAGCGGCTATTACTACGGCCATGACTTTGGCGACCTGGCCGCCGCCACGCGCCCCCGCCTGCGGGACGACGTGCCCACTCACCCCGACTGGCGCGCGGCGGTGGACGACGTGCGCGCCCGGGTGCTGGATGTGGAACTGGCGCGCGGCGATCTGGAAACGGCCGCCACTCCGGCCGCCCTGGCCCTGGGCCAGGTCACGGGCGCGGCCCTGACCCTGCGCCTGCTGGCGGCGCTCGGCAAAAATCCCCTGCGGCGCGGCTATCAGGGCCGCAGCGAGAGCCGTGACGTGACGTTCAGCCACCTCGTCCGGGTATCGTTTCCGGCGCCAGCCGACACCCCTGCCGCCTTCGCCCGTGAGGTCAGGACGTTCGGGGTGGGTGAGGCCCGGCTGCTGGACCTGGCCATGTTTGCTCCGCAGTGGGCGCCGCTGGTCGCCGACGTGCTGGGCTGGAAGGGCCTGCGGGACGGCGTGTATTGGCTGCACGCCCACACCCGCGACACGAACTGGAGCGTGCCCCAGGACATCCGCGAAGGCTGGGAGGCCGAGATTGCCGAGCGCACCCCGCTGTCGGCCACTGACCTGATGGGCGGCGCGGTGGACGTGGCCTGGTTTCACCGCATGCACCGCACGCTGGGTCAGGCGCGGTTTCATACCCTGCTGGACGCGGCCAAATATGCCTCCAGCAGCGGCGGCCACAAACGCGCCGAACTGTTTGCCCGCGCGCTGCTGGGCGAATTGGACAGAGATGAACTGGTCACCCGTATCCGCGAGAAGCGCAACCAGGACGCCGTGCGCGCCCTGGGGCTGTTGCCGCTGGGTCGGGGACCGGCCAAGCGCAACAGGGACCTGGAAGCCCGTTACCGCCTGCTGGCCGATTTTCGCCGGGAAGCCCGGCAGTGGGGCGCCCAGAAACAGGCCAGCGAGCGCCTGGCCGCCGACATCGGCCTACAGAACCTGGCCCGCACGGCGGGGTACGCCGATCCCCAGCGCCTGATGTGGGCGATGGAAGCCCGCACCGCCCCCGACTGGGCGCAGACCGTCACCGAGGGCGGCGTGACGGTGGGCATTGCCCTGACAGACGCCGGCGACGCCAGCCTGACCGTGCGGCGCGGCGAGAAAGTCCTGAAAACCCTGCCGCCTGCCCTCAAAAAGCTGCCAGCTGTGGCAGCCATCCGCGAGGCGGTGGGCGAGCTGGGCGCGGCCCAGAAGCGCATGCGCGCCGCCCTGGAAGAGGCGATGGTGCGCGGGGACCACTTTCAGAACAGCGAGCTGCACGACCTGGCCCGGCATCCAGTGATAGCGCCCATGCTGCTCTCGCTGCTGTGGGTGCTCAATGAAAGCCAGCTGGGCTGGTGGACGGGCGACACGCTGGAGACCCTGGGCGGCTCGGTGCCCATCGGTGACCAGGCCCTGCGCCTGGCCCACCCGCACGACCTGTATGTGGGGGGGCAGTGGCCGCAGCTTCAGCAGGAGGTCATGACGCGGGGGCTGGCCCAGCCGTTCAAGCAGGCGTTCCGTGAGTATTATCCCCTCACGGCCGCAGAGCAGGGCGCGGCGCGCAGCACCCGTTACAGCGGCCATCATGTGCAGCCAGGCAAGGCCGCCGCGCTGTTTAAATCGCGCGGCTGGGTCACCGTCCATGAGGAAGGCGTGCGCAAAACCTGGCACGCCGAGGGCCTGAATGTCTGGGTGGACACCAGCGTGGGCTCCGGCACCCCCAATGAGGTCGAGGGCGCCGAACTGCGGGCCGTCTACTTCACCACGCGCGACGGGTTAGAGGCCCTGCCGCTGGCGCAGGTGCCGCCGCGCCTCCTGAGCGAAACGCTGCGTGACCTCGACCTGGTGGTCAGCGTGGCCCATGTGGGCGGCGTGGACCCGGAAGCCAGCCAGAGCACCACCGCCATGCGGGCGGCCCTGCTGCGGGAGACCCTGCGCCTGCTCAAACTGGGGAACGTACGCCTGGACCACGGCCACGCGCTGATTGACGGCCACCACTCGCGGTACACGGTGCATCTGGGCAGCGGCACCGTTCACCGGCAGCCGGGCGGGTTCCTGTGCATCGTGCCGGTCCACAACCAGTCGCAGGGCCGCCTCTTCCTGCCCTTTGCCGACCCTGACCCCCGGACCGCCGAGGTCGTCAGCAAGGTGCTCCTGCTGGCCGAGGACCGCAAGATTCAGGACCCCACGATTCTGGAACAGTTGCGGTGAGGACGCGGCTGCCTGTGCCCGTCCTGACCGGGCTGCGGCTGGTGCGCTATGGGCTAAAGCCGCAGCCCTTCGGCGGGGTTCAGGCGCAGGTGCAGCTCCGGGCCGATGGCCCTGACGCCGCCCTGCAGGCCGTCACCCGCTTCTTTCATGGCGGCTGGCTTCAGGACTCGCCAGAGTTTCTGACGGCTGTGCTGGCCCTGCTCCCCGGCCGGGGCGTCAATCTGCGCGAGGAAGGGCAGGTGATCCGTCAGGGGGACCGCCTGCACCTGTGGTCAGACATGACCTATTTCGAGCGCACCGCTGAGGCCGACCTGGAGTTTCACGAGGTCTGCGAGGTGGTGCGCCTCAACTTGCATCTCCTGACTCTAAAGCGCGAGTGGCTGACCTCGCCCTCACGCCGTGGCCTGCCGTCTTATGAGGAGCACCGGGGCTTCCGCGTGCAACTGCTGCGCCCAGAGAGCGAGAGTAGCGCTCCGATAAGTGGCTGGTAGGAGGAGGCCACCATCCATTTCAGCCGCTGGCCAGTTGTGGGTTTGCCACGCCGCTTTGCAGGTCTGCTCGCCTGAGGATCATTGGGCGACAAAGCTCAACTTGGCTCCGGGATTTCTTCTGGGTGCTCTCGGCTCGTCCTCGGGCAGAGTGCCCGGTGAAATCCAAACGGAGTTGGAGAGCGGCGCCGCAGACCTCAGGAGCTTCGCAGCAGAGCGAAAAAGAGTACAGATGGCATGGTGTGTTCTGGAGGCGCAGACGGTGCCCTTCTTCTCTCCATAAGAGAGAGGCGGAGAGCTCTGCCTCCGCCCCTCTCTCACTTGTCCCTTTAAAACGCGGTGTCGAGGGCCCCCAGCGCTGCGTCAGCGTCCGTGATGCCTGCCTGGGCCATGTCGGGACGACCGCCGCCTTTGCCGCCGCCCGCCGCCGCCAGCTTGCCAATCAGCTGCCCGGCGTGGGCGCCGCGCGTGACGGCGTCTTTGGTCGCCTTCACGACCAGGCCTTTGTCGCCGGCCACCACCACGAGGTCGGCGCCGCTCTGGTCCAGCAGCTTGTCGGCGGCACCGCGCAGTTCGTTGCCCTCAATGCCTGCCAGCTTCAGCGCCGCAACCTGAAAGCCGCCCAGCTCGCGGGTCTGGGCCGCGCTGCCCCCGCCGCCCATCTGGGCCTCGGCCAGCTGGCGCCGCAGGGCCGCCATGTCCTTCTCAGCGGCCTTCAGCTGGGTTTGCAGGCCTGTGACGCGGCCTTCCAGCCCATCGGCGCTGGTATTCAGAAGCCCCGCGACCTTCGCGGCGCTGTTCAGGCGCTCACGCAGCCGGGTGGTGGCGGCCTCGCCGGCCAGGGCCTCGATGCGGCGCACCCCACCCGCCACGTTCTCGTCACTCAGCAGCACAAATGCGCCGATGTCGCCCGTCTGGCGCACATGGGCGCCGCCGCACAGCTCCTTGCTGCTGACCGGCTGGCCGCCGTAGCTCACGTCGCCGTCCACGCTGACCACGCGCACGGTCTCGCCGTACTTCTCGCCGAAGAGGGCGGTGGCACCGGCGGCTTTGGCCTGGGCAATGGGCATCTCCTGCCAGGTTACCGTGAAGTTGGCGCTGATCCAGCGGCTGACGAGCAGTTCCACGGCAGCAATGTCCTCAGCGGTCAGGGCCACCCCATGCGAGAAATCAAACCGCAGACGGTCGGCGGCCACCAGCGAGCCTTTTTGCGCCACGCCGCTGCCCAGCACGGCCCGCAGCGCGGCGTGCAGCAGGTGCGTGGCGGTGTGGTGGCGCTGAATGGCCTGCCGCTCCCCGGACACGGCGCCGCGCACGGTGACGCCTTCGCGCAGCTCGCCTTCTTCTACCAGCACGTCGTGCAGGAAGACGCCCTGGGGCGTTTTGCGGGTGTCGCGCACCAGCCCGGCGCCACCGGCCCATTCCAGGCGGCCCGTGTCGCCCACCTCACCGCCGCCCTCGGCGTAGAAGGGCGTGCGCGACAGCACGACGGTGGCCTCGCTGCCCGCGCTCAGATGCTCCAGGCGCTCGCCCGCACCGACCAGGGCCATCACTTCCCCTTCGGCTTGCAGGTCGTCGTAGCCCACGAACTGGGTGGGGGACAGGCCATCCAGGGCTTCCTGATTGGCCCCAAACAACTCTGATTTGCCGTATTTGCTGCCCGCGCGGGCGATGTTCTGGGCATTTTCCAGGCTCTCGGCGTAACTGGCCTCGTCCACCGTGATGCCGTATTCCTCGGCAATTTCTTTGGTCAGGTCCACGGGAAAGCCGTAGGTGTCATAGAGCAGGAAGGCGTCTTCGCCAGACAGCGTGGCGCCCTTCTGCATGCCCGACAACAGGCCGCCCAGCCGCTGAATCCCGCCTTCGAGCGTCTTCAGGAAGCGTTCTTCCTCGGCGCGGATGGTGGTCTCAATTTTGGCTTGGTTGTCCTTGAGTTCCGGGTAGGCGCCGCCCATCTTGTCCACAACCAGAGGGACCAGCTTGTAGAGACTGGGTTCACGCAGCCCCAGCAGGTAGGCATGACGGGAGGCGCGGCGCAGAATCTTGCGCACCACATACCCGCGCCCGGTGTTGCTGGGCACAGAGCCGTCGGCAATCACCATGCTGACCGAACGGGTGTGCTCGGCCACCACGCGGTGAGACACGTTCTGCGGCCCTTCATAGGGCTGGCCGCTGAGTTCCACAACTTTGGCCACCATCGGCGCAAAGACGTCGTTGCTGTAGAAGTCGTACACGTCCTGCACAACGGTCGCAATACGCTCCAGGCCCATGCCAGTATCAATGTTCTTAAACGGCAGGTCTTTCAGGACGGGCGTACCGTCGGGCAGCGGTTCCTGGCGGTCGTACTGAGGAAAGACGCAGTTCCAGATTTCCAGAAAGCGGGCGCTCTCGCGGGTCTCGGCATAGTCGGCCCAACTGTCCTCACCGTACTTATGGCCACGGTCATAGAAGATTTCGCTGCATGGCCCGCAGGGACCGTTGGGCCCTTCCTTGGGTGCGTCCGCCGGCCAGAAATTCTCGTCCGCGCCAAACCGCAGAATCCGTTCAGGCGGCAGCCCAATCTCCTGCGTCCAGATGGCGAAGGCTTCCTCGTCATCCTGGTAGATGGTCGCGTGCAGTTTCTCAGGGTCCAGACCCATCCACTCGGGGCTGGTCAGAAACTCCCAGGCCCAGGTCAGGGCTTCGCGCTTGAAATAGTCCCCAAAGCTGAAGTTGCCCAGCATCTCCAGCAGCGAGCAGTGGCGCAGGGTCCGCCCCACGTTCTCGATGTCGCCAATGCGCAGACATTTCTGCGCCGTGGTCACGCGCTTGCTGGCCACGCCGTCAAAGACAGCCGGTGCGCCCATGAACTGCTCTTTGAAGGGTTGCATGCCGGCCACTGTGAACAGGGTGGTGGGGTCGGGGGCAATGGTGGAGTAGCTGGGCAGGCGCAGGTGCCCCTTGCTCTCGAAAAACTGGAGGTACTTTTCCCGAATCTGGGCGGTGGAGAGGGAAGAGGGCATGGGGGAGAGTATAGCGGGATATCACATGGATGGATTCTATTGCTTCAACTATAATTCTGATAGTTCTATTTTCTAGCAATTGTTAAAAATCTATTGGATGAGATCTTGGGACCTAGAAAATATTGATTACAATATGTTATATATGGGACTTTGGATGTTTTGCTACTTGAAGATACTGCGCTTCGAATAATACTGTTATCCTTAATTTGTCTGAAGTATAGATTGTCATAGCATTTCGTGATTTTACCACCGTAAAAGTATTCTTTTGCATTTATAATGCTCTCTCCGGTTGCCATTATGTGAAAGTCCTCAATAAGATTCGCATAGGCAGGATAGAGTTTATTGTTTGGATAATCTAAACCAAGATGAATAGTTAATTCTGATATTCCTTGATCGGATAAAGAAATCTCTATTTGTGTATTAATTGTCTCATAAATAGTAGACTTGACGACTATATCGTATACAACTGACTTTGAATCTTCGCTATTTAAATCTAGTTTACAGAGATATTTTTTGCAAAAAAGGCTTTGAGAAATAGTGGCGGCTGTTCTTTCGTAGAGAAGAGGAGATGCTGATGCGCCACATGATATTAACGAAGATATAAACCCAAAAATCATCAGGTAAGCTATTGACTTAGCCAGCATACGACGTCTCCTCCGAGTTTCCATCTTCCTGAGATGTTTGTTAGAGATATAGATTCTTGGAATTTAGTTTCAACGTTTTGCTGAACTATGGTGATGCTGTCCTCATTGACTTCGGAGACAATTGCAACATGTCCGAAGGTGGCAGTTCTGATGACTAGGATATCTCCAATTTTAGGTTTATTCTTACTCCCTAACTTTTGCCCTGTTTTTAAATCCCAATTTCTATTTTGAATAAATCCGTCGAACGTCGTAGCCCCATCAGATATGGTTGTTTTATAGAATGTTCCCGCATTTCCTTTGTAGGAAATATATTTCCCAGAATTCAAATGCGTAAATCTTCTCACAAATTCTACACATTGCCACTTATAGCCATAATAGACTCCTCCCTCTCCGAAGCTAGTTCCCCATGTTTCGGCTTCAACTGGACCGTTATAGTGTGCCGGAATACCTTTGAATCTTCCTATTTCAATACCTGACCTCATTCGCTTTAACTCTTCCTGTGTATATCCGCCCTGTGGAACTGCCTCAATGGCATTTTTTTGATTCTCTGATAGAAGAGAGTAGGAATTATTTGATGGCCCTCCATCTTGCTGACCTGAGAGGTTTTCTTTAAGATGATGCGTGGCAGATAAGGCTCCGCCTGCTATTACTGAAGCGGCATCGCTGCCATTGACTACGGATCGCGCGCCTCGAAAATTCGATACATTACCATTAATATAATCGCCTAACTTCTTTCCAGTGAATAGACCAGTCATCATTCCTTTGACGATAATCATCCCTGCAATCTCAAAATCAGTAGATGCAAGATCGGGATTTTCTACTATGTCCGGAACTTTCCCCTCAATTTTGTAGCTGCTAGGAATTATAATTTCCTTCTGTGCCCTCGCATAATTTGCCTTTCCAGTAAGGTGCACATATCCTCTTCCTCTATATTTATAGCCGTCGCCTGGATTGGTATTGCCAAGCTCGGAAATATTACGATTTTTACGTGAAGCTAAAATGCTCTGTACTGATTTGCCTGCATCTAACTTTGCCTTATCTGATCTCAGAGTCTTCGTTGGATTGCAGCCGTATTTTTGTTCAAAATATTCTTCTGGTGTCCAGCCACTGTCGTATTTTTCTCTGAAAGCTGTGTAGCCGTCAGACTCCCAAACACCCGTTGCTAGGATGTACGCAATCTGATTCTTGGTGGTGATCCCCTGCTTTTTACAGTGTTCGAGAATATTTTTCGCATGTTCTGGGGAGGTATTCTTAAAAGGTTTGCCCATAGCAGCAGCAGCGGATTTTGCAGCATTGATGGCCGCTTGTGCCTCTGCCGCCGTTACCTCGGTGGATTCCTCTTGAGGAGTGTCGGAACCTGCTGAGCCATTTTGTCCTCCGCTCCCATTCCCTCCCTGCTGCGCTCCCCCAGGTATATACCCCTTCGGCATCACCACGAACCCCATCGCCATGCTCTCGACGTGAAATTTGCCGCTCTCAGTCTCATTGGTGAAACTGGTGGTGATTCTGCGGCCGTCGGGACTGAAGCGGCCCTCAAAAACAGCGTTGTTCTCTGTGCCTTTCACGGCAAACGTGTTGTCCTCGCGCAGGATGCCTTCAACGTGCCAGCCGCCGCCCTGGCCGGGCTTGGCCATGTAACGTCCATGCAAGTGACCTGTTTCGTCCCGGATCAGGCGGAGCTGAAACTGCACACCTTTTCCTTTGCCCAGAAAAGTCCGTTCCCACTTTTTGGGCGCTTTTTTCAGAGCGGCGGGTTTTGCAGGCGCTTGTGGTTTTGGGGCAGATGCGCCACTGTCGGCGCTGAGGGCGGGTTCGCGTGTCAACATACTGACCTCCGGTTCACTCAAGCTAACGCAGAGGAAAGAAGTCGCATGCCGCACATGAGCAGGGGCCGCCGGACACGCGGCGGCCCCTCTAGTCTCAGTCCAGGTCCACCGCCCACCAGGCTTCCCGTTGTGCGGCCAGGCGAGCGCGGGGGTCGCCAATCGTGTCCAGGGCGCGGGCCAGGCCCTGCCAGTCCGGCTCGCTCATGGGGTCAATGGCCAGGGCGCGCTGGTGAAACTGCGCGGCGTCCCGGTCACGGCCAGCCAGGGTGGCGGCGCGGGCCGCAACGCCCAGCAGGCTCAGCTGCTTCTGCTCCAGGCGGGCGCGCACATCGTCGGCCCAGGGACTGTCGGTGCCAGGCAGAAACTGACCGTACTGGGACACCAGTTCGCGCAGTTCCTCCAGCCCCAGACTGCCCTGTTCGGCCTGGGCGGCCAGCAGCTCAAAGCGCTGCACATCGTACTCGGGGTTGAGTTCGGCGTTCAGGGCGTAGCGGCGGTTGGCACTGACCACGGCTTCATTGCTCAGGCTGCGGCGCAGGCGGTGCAGGGTTGTGTGAAAAAGGCTGCTGGCACGGGCCTCGTCCTTTTCGGGCCACAGGGCCTCGGCGGCTTCCCAGCTGGTCACTTCCTTGTGTTCCAGCAGATAGAAGAACAGTTCCAGCGCCTTGCGGCTGACCCACGACACCGCGCCACCTTTCCAAACCACCTGCGCGGTGCCCAGGCCCTTGGCCTGCATCCCACTCTCACCTTGCAGGGTCAGGCCGGCGCGCCTCAGGCGGGCGTCTATAGCGGTGGTCAGGTCCTGCGGGGTAAAAGGTTTGGGCAGATAGTCGTCGGCACCCAGGTTCATGCCCCGGCGCACGTCGCCGCGCTCGGCGTGGCTAGACAGCAGCATGAAGGGAATGGCCGAGAGCTGCTCGTGGGCCCGCACCTTTTCCAGGAATTCCAGGCCGGTCATATACGGCATCACCACGTCGCTAATCACGAGGTCGGGGGTAAAGACTTTCAGGAGGTCAAGGGCCTCGACGGGGTGGGTGCTGGTACGCACCTCGTGCCCGGCGCGGGACAAAATCACGCTGACAAGCTTGAGGATGGCGGCGTCGTCATCCACCACGAGGATGCGGGGCATGGCGTGAGTCTATTACGAAATGACGGCAGGTCGGGAGCGCCCGCCGCCTTGGCCGATGCCTTAGCCTGCCGGGTATGACTCTGCCTTCGCCCCTGACTGTTCTGCACGCCCGCACCTTGACCCTGGATGACCCGTGCCCCGAAGCCGGGGCGGTCCTGGTGGGCGGCGGCCGGGTCCTGGCAGTGGGCACGCGCGAGGAGGTGCGCGCCCTGGCTCCGCAGGCCCAGGTGCGCGATCACCGTGACCTGCTGCTGACCCCAGGGCTGGCCGAGGCGCACATTCATCTGGTGTCTTACGGCTTCTCGCTGGAACAGCTCACGCTGCACGGCGCGCGCAGCGTGGCCGAGGTTCAGGCCCGGCTCGCGCAGCGCACCCTGACCACGCCGCCGGGCACCTGGATTCGGGGCGGCGGCTTTCTGCTCTCGGAACTGGGGCTGAGTGAGTACCCGTCGGCAGCCCTGCTGGACGAGGTCAGCCCCCACCATCCGGTGCTGCTGTATTCGCGCGACCTCCACCTGTCGTGGGCCAATTCGGCGGCGCTGCGGGCGGCCGGGATTCATGGCGGCACGCCGGACCCGGAGGGCGGCCGGATTGTGCAGCCCCTGGGCTGCCTGCTCGAACACGCTTCGGGACTAGTGGAGGCGGCGATTCCGGCGCCCACAGAGGCGCAGTATCTGGCGGCGGCGCGGGCCGGTGCGGCCGACCTGGCGGCGCGCGGCTACGTCAGCGCGCACACGATGGCCTTTGAGCCGCCCGAGGCTCCCCGCGCCTTGCAGGCTTTGGCCGACGCTGACGACCTCCCGCTGCGCGTCTGGGCCTGCCTGCCGCATGGGCGCCTGGGCCTGGCCAGAGAGCTGGGGCTGCGGCGCACGCCGGGCGGGCTGTTTCAGTGGGGCGGGGTCAAGTTTTTTGCCGACGGCGCGCTGGGCAGCCGCACGGCCTGGCTTCACGCCCCAGGTTATGCGGACGGCTCGGGCACAGGCATCCCGCTGGATCCCCCAGACCTCATCCGGGAGGTGGGGCGCGAGACGCTGGAGCTGGGGCTGACCCCGGTGACCCACGCGATTGGGGACCGGGCCAACACCGAGGTGCTGGACGCCTACGACCACCTGCGGCCCCTGGCCGAGCAGCGGGGCGTACGGCTGCGGGTCGAACATGCCCAGCACCTGCGCCCAGCGGACGTGCCGCGCTTCCGTGGCCTGACGGCCAGCGTGCAGCCTATTCACCTTCAGGCCGACGGGCCCATGATTCGTGACCTGCTGCCGCAGCTGCAGGGCCTCAGTTACGCCTTCAAATCCATCCAGGCGGCGGGCGCGGTGCTGGCTTTTGGCAGTGACGCCCCGGTGGCCCCGCCCGACTACCGCGCCAACTTTGCGGCGGCCATCAGTCGCGTGGACGACGCGGGCGAGCGCCTGGCCCCTGCCGAGGCTCTGACCGAAATGGACGTGCTGCGCGCCCACACGCGCGGCCCTGCCCTGGCGGCAGGCTGGGCAGATGAGGGCGTCATCCGCCCCGGCGCCCGCGCCGCATTTACGCTCTGGGACCGTCTGGGTGGCCACGCGCAGGCGCTGGTGCTGTAGACGGTAAGAGTGGTCCTGGAGAACTGCTTCAGCGGCCTGGGAGAATGACGAAGGAGAACGAGAAAAATGTGTTTCGGCCGTGGCCCGCTCTCTCGGCGCTGGAGTCGGTGATGGGCTTGCAAAGCGGTGAAGGACCGCTAGGAGGGTCCATCGGCACTCCTCTGAGATGTGGGTGACTCACCTGGCAGGCCGCATGGCTTGCTAGTCGCGTCGATTTCGCCTCAAGTTCATTGGGCCTCTTGTCGCTGATTGCCCTATTCACAGGCACTGGAGAGAGCCGAATTGACCCGAACCAACGCCCTGTTCAGTAAGGATGGAAAGCCGAAGGGTGATGGACTTTGCTGCTTTCCATCACCCTTCGGCTTTCGACCCTTTATTCCTCTTCGGGCAATTCTGCGTTGGAGTAGACGTTCTGCACGTCATCCAGGTCTTCCAGGGCGTCAATCAGGATGAGGAGCTTGCGGGCGTCGTCGCCGTTCACAGCCACCGTGTTGCTGGGCAGCATGGCGACCTGGGCGTTGTCCACCGTAAAGCCGGCGGCCACCAGGGCGTCCTGTACGGCATACAGGTCATTGGGGCCAGTGCTGACCTCCAGGCCATCCTCGGTTTCCTGAATGTCCTCGGCGCCGTGTTCAATGGCACTTTCCTGGGCGGCCTCGCTGGCGTCGGTCAGCAGGAGCACGCCTTTTTTCTCGAATTGCCAGGCCACGCTGCCGCTGGTGCCCAGGCTGCCCCCACGCTTGCTGAACACGGCGCGGATGTCGGCCACGGTGCGGTTCACGTTGTCCGTCAGCGTCTCAATGAAGATGGCGGTGCCGCCAGGGCCGTAACCCTCGTAGGTCACGTCCTTGTAATCGGCTGCGCCCTCGCCTGCACCCACAGCGCGCTTGATGGCGTTGTCAATATTGTCCACCGGCACCGTGGCGCTTTTGGCCGCCGCGATAGCGTTTTTCAGGCTTAAGTTGCCGGCGGGGTCGCCTGTGCCGCCTGAGCGGACGGCCGCCTGAATGGCGCGGATGTGCTTGGAGTACATCGCGCTGCGCTTGCTGTCGTTGGCGCCTTTCTTGCGCTTAATCTGAGACCATTTGCTGTGACCGGCCATGCTGCAAACACTCCTTGCGTGAAAACTGCGCCCGCTCGGCTTCAGGGTCGGGGGCGCGTGCAAGGGGCAGTTTAGCGTAGAAGTGCCTAGCCGTCCTCGTCGGTGGGTTCCTGGGCGGGGTGCGGCGGTACAAAGCGGGCGTGGTCCTGGGTGGGGGACAGGTTGGCCCGCTCCTCGGGGCGCGGTCCAGTGTCCAGGCCGCTAATGAGCACCTCGCCGCGCCCGCCCGGCGTGGCGGCTGGTCCCGGTCCTTCCGCTCCCTCTGGTTGTGTCATACGTCAGAGTACGCTTTCTGGGCCCGCTGCCGGTGTGAGCCGTGAGCGCAGGCTTTACATCCAGCCTCCTTGCCTGTCACAGCCTGCCTCTCTTTCATAGCGGGTGGGGTTTTTCTGGTTTTAGGACGAGTCACACGTCTGCCAGCCATTTCATCGGCATTGTTCTGAAACTGCTGCTCAATCTACGAAGCATCTCTCCACGTCTGCCCCTGGCAGCAACGCATCTGACGGCAGAAGCCAGAGCAGCCAACAGTCGTCACCCTCAACCGTTCTGACGTAGGCGAAGACAACAGCAGGAGTGGAATTGAGGGGCGGCCTTGACCCCAAGGTGAGACTGGCCGCCCCTGTGAGGTCCACCCTGGGGCCAGGCTTGCCTCTTTGCTGCCGCGCCAGGCACCTCTC
>NZ_JAIQXU010000028.1 GCF_020166395.1 Deinococcus betulae
TACCCACCCAAGACCACCTGTCATGACCGCTTCCAGGAATGGAACGAACGGCAGGTCTTCCCAGCCATCCTGGCCGCGCTCTACGAGCTCGGCGAGGAGCAACGACTCCTCGACCTGCGCGAGGCATTCATTGACGCCACCTTCAGTGCCGCAAAAAAGGGGGCGCTGACGTCGGCCCCACCAAGAAGAGCAAAGGCACCAAGATCATGATCATGGTCGATGCGAGCGGCGTGCCGCTCGCGCTTCACACCTGTCGCGCCAGTCCAGCCGAGGTGACGCTCGTCCACGACACGTTGGACCCCTCCTTCGGTATGGATTTCCCCGAACGCCTCATCGGGGACAAGGCCTATGACAGCGGCGGGCTGGATGCGGAGCTCGCGGTGCTCGGGACCGACATGATCGCGCCCAATCGCAGGAATCGAAAGAAAACCCAGGATGGTCGGCCACTGCGCCGTTATCGGCGGCGTTGGAAGGTCGAGCGCACCATCGCATGGCTCCAAAGCTTCCGTCGCGTGAGAACACGCGACGAAGTCAAAGCACAGAACGTTCTGGGGATGGTTCAGCTCGCCTGCATCGTCATCCTGCTCCGCGTAATTTCCGGATGATCTCTACAGATAGAGAAGAGGGACGTCCTACGGCTCAGTCTCACAGATGTCGCAAGGATCTCAATTGATCGTGAAGGTGATCGAGAATTCCTGTTAGCCGAATTTAAAGAGGAGCGTCTCCTTGACAAATTCGTATTGCAGATTAAGCCAACGCTCAAAATTGAATGGGGAAATGCATCTGTGTGGGCATGACCGCACGCTTGTCGTGTGAGTTGGACAAAATTTGACCCCTCGCTAGGTTAGCCCCCAGGAGGCAAGAAGGTTTACCCTCTCCTCCCCTTTCAGTCATTGAAGGTCAGCAGGTCAGGAAGGGACAGCCCAAACACCTCTGCCAGTTTTGCCAGTGTGCTGATGCGAACATCCACTTGACCTGTTTCAATACGGTGTGGATAGGCCCGGTGCATGCCTGTGAGATGCGCGAGGGTGTCTTGACTCCACCCTTGTTGCTCCCGTAACTGCCGGATGCGTTGCCCCACCACCTTCTGGAGTGGGACATCTGAAGCAGCGTCAGGATTCGGGTCAATCACGGCCCCAGCTTTCCGAAGACTTTGTGTCTGGCGTCTCTATAAAAATCGTCTTTATAAAAAGAGATAAACTGACGCTATCCCAGAGTCAGGAAGGTCCTCCGCTACGATGCCGAAGAAGAAACGTAAAGGCCAGTCTTCTCAACCAGAACGTAAGGTTGAGCTCACTCCTGCTCCCTCTCACCCCAAGCGCATGCCCTCAGAGCTGGAACCCTTCAGTACCACGATGACGCCTGCACATAAGCAACTGCTGCGGTTTATCAAGGCAGCTGAGGGACGCATGCAGTTCGAAATTCTTGGCGACGCCTTAGAGGCCTATGCGAAGGAGCATCACCCTGAGCTGCTCGCCCGCTACAGCTAGAGCCTACCTGCCAAGTGAACAGGTTGTTGAGGCGAGTTATGGGTCGAGAGCCTGTCGCTTCCCCGCAACTACAAAAGAAATTGTATGCCTGGGTAAGATCCCTCTGGTTTCCATGTCCAACGCCAATTAGACCAGGGCAGTATGGGCTGTCATTTTGTATCTGTTGTCGTGCTTAGGGAAAAACGCGCGCCATACTTTCCCTACGCGCAGCTTTCTCCGCCTTAAGTCCTGGTTTGCTGCGACATTCGCCGCCAGTGTGCTCTGTGAGGCTCTAGCTCAGCGCAGGCCAGCTCTGCTCCCTCCTGTGGGTCTGGCGGCAGATGTCGATGTGCAGGGCCCCGTAACGCGTATCGAAACCCTGGAAGGGCACCAGGTCACAGGTGTGACTCAGATTTCGACAGATGGACGTTCGGCCGTGTTCACCTCGCCTCGAGACAAGACCTTGCGTGGTGAGTACCGCTATGATCCCCGGACGAACCGACTGAGCTACACCCAACACAGCCAAGAGGGCCTCCTGACCTTCTTCAGTGAGTATTCGCCGGGCGGTTGTCTCACGCGCTCTGAAGTCAAACCTCCCAAGGATTCAGGCTTTCCAGCCACGACCACTGCCACCCACTGTGATGCTGAAAACCGCGCAGTCCGTACTGAGGAGCGGATTGCAGGTGTGCGTGATCCCGTGGTCATTACCCGGGCCTGGACGTTAGGGGGCCGCCTGGCGCGTGAGGTCTCGGTTGATTATCGTGGCAGGGAAACCCGCGAGGAGCGTTACGACGCGTCGGGGCGATTGATAAGTTCTAAAGTGGTTGATGCCTACGGCACGCACCTCACAATCGCAGTGACACACAAAGATGACGCATACGGTAATTGGCTCATGCGGCGGACCGTCACGGAGGTGCGCTTTGCTTGTGCCCCGGGTCCCACAGCAACGCAGTACGGTCTAAAGTGTCAACCAAACCTTCAGCCACAGGTCCAACTGGAACAGCGCCGCCTGACCTATCGCTGAGCGTTTCGGCAGCAGGCCCTCAAGCTGATCCAAGCCGGGTACCCTGCACTTGATCTTCGGATCATCCTCTTCTCTAAGCCCATTTAGTGTCAAAATCGGTTGATATGTTCCTCGTACCTCTCATCGGGCTTGGCTCGAAGGGCGATGGGCATTGCCACCTGAGGAATCATGTGGAAGGCATGGCAGAGCATCAAGGCGATGCGCACAGTCGATTCCCCTAGCTCGGCTGCTAGGAAAGCCGCTTCCTCCGACGTCCTACCTTCCGCTTTCCAGTCCTCCGCCAGGTACAGAAGCTCTAAGTAGGGACGTGACACATGATGAATGTAAGCGAATGGAGCGTCGAGAGGTGAATCTGCCGTTGACAATCGGCCTTACCCTGCAAAAGGGATCTAGGATGCGCCGGTACAGCTGGAATTGAGTCCAGGCTCCGGCTGTGGAGCCTTCCTTCTATCGGTGGCTTAGCTCGAAAGGATGGCATCCTCAAATGACTTACTTAGCCTTTCGCAAGGACATCACGGTAATACCGGAGACCATTTTCAAATTCTGAATTGTCGCAGTCGTTCAGCCCTTTTTCTAAACGGTAGTGCTGAACCATTTTCTCAAAAGCTTGTTGTGTCATCTCTTGAGTATCGGCATCATCGTTTAATGGAGGACCCCAGATATTGTCCATGTAACTGTGATCAATCCTAAAACTTCCATCAATCCAATCCATGGCGTAGGGCGTGCCGGCAAGAACTCTGTCATCCAAATGAATGACTTTGATTGGCCTGGCTCCAACGGCGAAATAGCTTACATTAACACTTTTCACTTATTTTCCTTTAGAATTTGCTGCCACACGTTCCTGTAGCCATCCTTGGCCATTTGAGTCAACTCATTCAGCCTCGCCTCTTCTGCTGGCGTGACTGGACGGTTCTCAGTGCTGAGTTTGGCTCGAATACTCCGCACCTCTTGGTAGATTTTATGTTCTGTGGCGGCAAAGTTTGACATTTTCGTGAGTTCTAACCGGAGTTCGACTACGTAGCCATTGCTGGCCCGAATATTCAGAACAATGTCTCTATATCCTGTCGCCATCGGTTCAACGAAACGATCTTTGACCTGAACTACGTTGTACCGGCTACGGATGTAGGCCAGAGCCTGGTACACATCGTCAAGCTTGTTGAACAGCAACCGCGATCCAGCCACGTCCAGGAGCGGTGCGGCGCTCCCCTCATAATCAGCCTGGACCTTCTCTGTGGAGCGGGTCACGTCCTTCAGGCCGTCCCGTGTCTGAAATGTTGCGCCATACCGGCGGGCCAGCGTATCCGTGAGGGGGATCAGCTCCTTATTGGCGGCCCGGCTGCCCTCGTAGACCGTGTTTATGGCACTGGACGGCTGTACAGGCTTGGCTGTTGGCGCCTGTACCTTCATGGTGGCTGACAGCGAAGCCTGCTTTTGCGTCAGTCCCTGTTTCATAGCGGCGGAGTACTGCGTCTGCCAGAGGGGAAGAGTCTGCTGCTGGGCTGTGGGAACGCCAAGCCCTTTCTGCTGCTGTGCGACGACTCCTTTGCCGGCTGCTCGACCAGCCGCTTTGCCGATCAGGCCAGCCAATCCAGCGGTGCCTAGAATGGCAGCAGCCTGCGCGAAGTGATTCCCAGCGATTTTCAGATCGCTTTCATTGGTGGCCCGGTCCGCTATGCGGAAGAACGCCCCCAGGTGCTCCCCAATAGCAAACGATGCGGGGCCATAAGTCGCCAGGGCAATAATCACAACCCCAACATCGAGAATCCAGCCTGCTGGTGTCAGTTGGAGAGCAACAAAAATGGCCGCCGTTGTGGCGATGGCCGTAACACTAATCATGCTCAGAAACTGCGTACGGAACGCTTCACCGACCGGCGCGTACTCAATGGCCTTCCCCAGTTTGGTGGCCAGTGGCATGTTGACGTAACGCCCGGCTGTCTCCAGAGAGGTGGTGGCCAGGGCTTGACCCTTCAGAGGAGCGTAGAGCGTAGGGCCAGCCAGACAGAAGTCAATGCTGGGGCTGCTGACCTTGGCCTTGACCAATGCCTTCCGCATCGGTTCCCAGGCAGGAAGACGCATGGCCGCGAGGAGCCCGATCACGGTGTCCCGCTGAGCCTGGGGCAGCTTTTGAAGGCTTTTGACGGCAGCATCAATCTGCCCAGCACTCATCTGGCGCTTGATCGCCTGCACAGTCACGATCAGGTTCGCAGTGGGGTCAGCCGTTTTTCTTTGAATGCTGCCATGGGTGAGGACTTTCCTGGATTGTGCAGGCCTGGCCAGGGCGCGGGCTGCTGATCTCGGGAGCGGCTGTGTGCTCAGCCGTCTTCCCATCTGCCGGGCTTCGGCTTCGAGGCCAGCATCGGGGTCAACCCCAGTGCCCGCGCGGCCCTGACTCTGTTGCACGGTATGGGTCACTTCGTGGGCCAGCAGTTCAAGGCCGCTCTGGCTGTTTGGGTTGAACTGGCCGGCCTGGAAGAAGATGTCCGTACCAGTGGTGAAGGCGAGAGCGTTCACCACTTTGGCCAGCCCGTGGGCTTCGGGATCATCATGAATGCGGACACGGCTCAGGTCATGATTCAGGCCCTGTTCCAGATGGCGCTGAATCGCTTCAGGCAAGGGATTGCCGGCGCCCCGCCGGGCCTGAATACGTTGGAAGACCGGCTGGGTGGCCTCGGCATCTAGGTCCGCGAGTTGCCGTTGCAGGGTGGCTGCGCGCAGCGTCTGATCCGCATGAGCCTGCTGTTCCCCCTGCCGCTGCACGGCATTGTCCACGGCACGCTGCAAGGCTAGCCGTTCGCCTGAGGGCACCAGACTCAGAACCACCCGGGCGACCGGCGCGCTGACCTCGTGGCGTTGCAGGGTCGCCAGATGATTGCCATACGTGTCGTACCGGGCCTGGGCTGGGCCACGGTCCGCTTTGAAGCCTCGGGTGAGATGCTGGGCCACCTGCCGTTGTAGAGCGGTGTGTTGCGCGAACTGGCGGCTATCCAGGCGCTGACCTTCGACCTGTTCCGCGTGACGTTGCATGACGGCCACCCAGTCTGCTGGGGTCTGAGGGCGAGCCGGTGGGGGAGTAGTTGGTTTGGTTTGCTGCTGGAGGACGGCCATCTGATCAGGGTGTGTAGGCCCCGATTCAGCCAGCCGGCGTTGCAGGATCTGGCGCTCACCCGTGAGACGGCTGACCTCTTCACGGTGTAGGTCCAGGGCGCGTAGCGCTGGGGCCGCCTGTTGCCGTTGGAGAGCCGGCGAGTGCAGGGTGAAGCGGGCGAGGTCGGCGCGCAGTTGGGCTTGACGTTGCAAGGCCGTATTGAGGGGTAACGTGGTGTGCTGAGGTGTCCCTTCTCTCTGAGTCTTGCGAGAAGATGTGCGTTTGCGGGCGTACTCCATAGACCTCCCGGGATACGTCCCCTCATGATGCCAGTCAGCGCCCCAGAAAGTGGCCGAAAATGACCATTTTTACCCGGATAGAACGGTAATACTAAATGGTTGGTGTGAGAATCGGCGGCAAAACTACCCATAGGGAGGGGACGAGTTGAACACTCCCTCCCTGTTGATTTCTGTCCTGATGTGAAGTGCCCGTCCTCGCCTTCAGCGGACCGCCTGGGAGAGCACCAGGCGACCCCTCAAGCCTGTGGCGGGCGCAAAAACAAAGCGCGCTAGGCTCCGCCCATGGCCCAAGACTTCACCTTCACACTGCCTACCGATAAGGAAGAACTGATTGAGCGCTTTCTGTCTGTCTCGGAGGGGCCACAGCGACTGCTGCTCATGGCCATGACACATGGGGTCACCGCACCGGGTCAGGCGCACATGGGGGAGACGATGCTGACGTGGCTCCGGACCGACGAGCGGACCCGGGCTCTGGTGAGCCAGCTGGAGTCCACCCCGGCACCCAAGCTCAGCAAGCCCAAAGGCGGGCGACGAGGCTTTGGCCGGAGCTGAGATCAATTCATCCCCCAACCTGGCCACCACCATCCAGGCTGACATCAGCAAGATCATTAGCATGACCACCACGGTTAGCCATGCCACTGGGTCCACCGTTGTTCCAATGAGATCTCCGGTTCACCCGTTGATCTTCGGTAGATTCCATCCACTTCTCCAGCTGCCGCTTCAATGTCGCTTTTCTGAGCTTGGGAGCCCCTTTAACTCGGCCCGTAGGTGCGTCTAGCGACCGCCTGTCCTGCCCATTTCCCTCTCTGCCATCTCGTCTACGCGACCGCCTGTCCTGCCCATTTCCCTCTCTGCCATCTCGTCTACGCGACCGCCTGTCCTGCCCATTTCCCTCTCTGCCATCTCGTCTACGCAAGATTAGCACTAAAGTGCATCTTGCCTCTGGAACGACGTTCCAGAGGAGAAAAACCTAAGCGCACGCATATCTTAATTAGCACTTCCCCTTTTTCCCCTTTACACTCAGGTATGACGAAGACGGCGGGACGCCCAAAACAGAAGCCCGTGCGGGTGACCGTGACGCTCGATCCGCAGCATGCCGCGGCGTTGAAACTGCTGGCGGACGAGGCAGGCGTGACGATGTCTGCGTTGTGCGCGAACGTGCTGGAGCGGTACAGCCTGCAGGACCGGCAGGTGATGACGTCCGACCTGGTGCGCACGCTGTTTGAGTCCCAAGCCGTGAAGCTGCAGGAAGGGCTGCGGACGGAGATTCACGCGCAGATGAACCGTGTGCGGCATCTGCTGGCGAGAAGTGCGCTGGAGAGCATGGCGGTTCGCAACGAGACCGGCTTGTTGCTCGTGGCGCAAGCCGGGAAGGAGAAGGCCCAGAAGTACCGGGAGCAGGCGTGGGGCCATGCGGTGCACTCCCTGAAAGAACCAACCCCCGCGATGCGTGCCGCATTGAACGAGCTGGCGGCTGGCATGGGGAACGACGACCCAGGTCTGCTGATGAAAGTGCGTGAGTCTACAGAGCAGGTCACGCACCAGCTGGCCCAGGTGCAAGGGCTGGCGAACCAGGTGGCGCTTCTTCAGCAACAACAGCAGGAGGTCACGACGGTCTTAGCGACGATGCAGCAGCAGCTCAAGGTGACGCAAAGTGTGGTGGTTAAGGCGGTGAATAAGCTGGAGGAAACGGAGGAAGAACTGCGGTCGAAACGCAAGGGGATCTTCGGGTTGTAAGCCGTGGCCAGACGCATGACGAACACGCAGCGGGTGGTGCGGTCAATCCCCGACCGTTCCGGCAACAACTACACCAAGACGAGTGCGGGTGGTCTCGCGAGAGCGAGCAGTGCCGTGAAGTACATGGACCAGAAGGAGCAAACCCAGCTGTACACCTACGAGGAGACCCAGCTGCGGGAGACCGACCGACTGCAGGCTGCCGAACGGATCGGGGAGACGACCACGAAGTACCAGCAGCACCTGACCTTCACCACGCAGCTGCCGGGAGAGCTGGAGGTTGACGAGCGACGGGCGGCCATGGTGGTCGCGCAGGCGGTGCAGGAGCGGCGTCCGGACGCGGACATCTATGCGGTCGCGGTGCATCAACAGGAGGGGAGCAACATCCACGTCCACATCTGCTTTGGGACCGACACCACTCTCCGAAGAGGGGCCGAGGGCGACCTGATCCACTTCCAGGGCAAGGCCTTTGAGCTGGAGCGGGACCTGGGCCAGGACCTGCACCTCAGCCCTTATGGAGAGCAGCGCAAGGAGCCGGCGGGCGGCTGGATCCTGGACGTGGACGAGGAAGACCTCAAGCCGCAGAAGGCGCGCCAGGTGCAGTGGGACATGGACTACTGACCCCCCTCCCTGTTGATCCCTTGACGGGGTGAGGCGACGGTCTGGCGTATGTTCGCAACAACGCCGCAGCACAGCGCCTGGTGGTCTGGGTCAGGTGTTTCAGGAGGGTGGCATGAAGCCAGAGGACAAGGCACCGATCACACCGGAAGAACGCGGCCGGCGATACGCGGCACTGGAAGCCGCACGGCATGGGATGCGCCTGTCGGGACTGCCGATGTACGGCCCGGATGAAGACCTGTTTGCAGCCTATGTGGAGGGTGACCTGGAGGCCGAGGAGGTGATTGAGGCGCTGCACCGCCGTCACAACCGCCGACGCTTTCCAGAGGGGCCGGATGGCCCTGAAGTCGTGGAAGAAGTCACGCAGCTGGAGGGGGTTGAGGTCATGGTTTACGAAGGGACCATTGAGCTGCCTGCTGATCTGCCGGCACCAATGCTGCCGGAATCCCTGGGGCTGAGTAAGCCCTACGACGGCTCAGATCCGTGGCTGGGACGGCGTATCCGATTTATGGCGCAGCATGGCCTCGATGACGAGGACCGACTGGACCTGAACTGAGAAAACGTGTTTGTAGACAGCTGCGGCGCCTGAGCCGAGAAGAAAGACGGCCGAAGCCGTCTTTGATGTTGAGCATTATAGCCCGGTATGTGCTTCTGTAAACAGAAAAGATTATAGCTACCTGGTTTCGGCGTAAAAGGTAGCTACGTGTATACAGGTCTATATGAGTAATAGCTTATTTAGGGTATATTCTCCTAATTCGGATATCTAACTTATTTATATTATATCTTCCGTGAAGCTTAGCCTTTGCGCTCTTTGAATCGTCAGCTGTAACCTCGCCTTCCCATTCATCTCCAAACTCTTGACTATATACTCTTCTGATTTTATAGGCAAATACGGCTTGAGCCGTTTCTTTATCGGCGAGCTTTTCTAACCGTTTTTGCTCTCTATTCTTTTCGAAATGTCTTTCCAAATTCCATTCATATTAATAGTCTCCACTAGTCTTATTCTTCTTTGATCTAGCATTAATATAGGTAGCGGCATTCAACAGATCACTAAATACTCTGCAAAAAAGATGAGTCCTCAAGTGAATTTTCATCCCGTCTTCTGAGTATATGCACCTCGGCTGGATATGAGTATCGGAGAATATTTAATTAAGACTCCTATTAACTTGTTTCTTCATTATGGCCATTTGCATGGCGAGATAAGCCTTCTCTTCGCCATATGCAATTGCTTGACGGCCATCATCAAGCTTAAATATAAAGTTTACCATCTTCTTACGACTTGCAAAAACACCTGCTATTAAGCCCACTGGACCAAGTATTACGCTTCCTAAAAGGCCTAGACCAATAGTTGAGCCTAGCTTTTGAACTGTTTCTGATGTAGCAATTTCGACACTTGTAACACGGCTAAGCTCGATAGCCTCTACTTTATTGGGATCGGAGTTTCCTTCTTTGAAGAAACCTAGTCGGTCACCAACCATCATATTTGTGTCCTCAGACCAGCTGCCGGCAAGAAGCTTGCATGTTGGTGGAAATAGTCCCATATGGCTAGTTTAATAGTGCCATCTTGCACATTTCTTCCAGTTAAGTTTTCTAACGAAAAAGACGACCCGAAGGCCGCCTTGATTTCTCTAACGTAGCGTCAAATACAGGGGGGGTCAACCCTATGCGGTGGGTTCGCGCCGCGCTGCCCTGGCATGAAGCCATCAGGGAAGGGTGGTTTCCCGCCTCAGTTCAGCGACTGATTGAGTTGCCTCGAGAACTTCGCCACGGTGGCGGGGACGTCCCCATACTCGTTCTCGTACAGCTCGCAGATCCGCTTATGAGCTGCGCGGGCTGCGGCGTGGCCTTTCAGGACCAGGGTCGCCTTCAGCAGAAACTCGTTGAGCGCTTCATCCAATGGATCAGTCCCCAGCAGGCGGGTGGCGAGATGCAGGCACTTCTCATGCTCACCCTGCGCATGCCATTCGTCCAGCGTTTCGAGGCCCAGTTGGATGATCCAGCTTTTCAATGCCTCACGCTCCGTTTCAATCCATTCCCCGTCCAGTGGCCAGAGCAGCGGGCCAGTGTAGAGGTCGAGCTTACCCAGAAAGTCGGGGTTTGACGAATCGTTGAGCGCGTGGCGGAGCTGCAGCAGATCCCATTCCAGTTGCAGGCCGTCCAGCACGACACTGTACGTCCGCCGTTCCCGGTTGTAGGGAATTTTTAGCCCGGGAATGCTGCGTTCCAGTTCACTGCGGGCCTGGTGGATATAACTCTTCGAGCGTTTGTGCTCCGCGTCTGGAAACAGCGTGATCTGCATCTGGTCCAGGCGGCTGTCCGGACGGTCAAGCAGGAATGTCAGGATTTCTACGCTGCGGGCCAGATCCAGCCGGACAGGTTTGCCGTCCATCAGCAGGCGGGCACCGCCCAGCGTCTCCAGTCGCACGGTGCGGGGGACGGCCCCTTCCGCTGCCGCGAGGTCCGTGAGCAGTTCCTGGCCATATTCTTCCGCTGCGCGGTTGCCCAGGTGGGCCTGCACCTGGGGCAGGGACCGCGACTCAATCACGAAAGCCTGACCACTGCCCAACGCATGCCGGAGATCAGTCGCTTCGGCCAGCGCTTCGTCCGCCGCTGTGATGTTGCCCAGGCGAAGATGGGCTTCCGCGAGATGCAGCCACGTCCAGCCCAGCTCGCGGTCCAGGCGGAGTTGGGTAAAGATCTGCTGGGCCCTGTGGAGTACGTCTGACGCGGTGGGTTGACCTTGCAGGGCCAGCAGGGCGCCTTCCCGCAGGAGGGCGAAGCCTTCCCCGCGCGGGCCGCTGGTCAGGTTGCGCCCCCGGGCCAGGTGTCGCCGGGCGACCTGGAATTCACCGGTGGCCGTAGCAACAGCGCATAAAGCCAGTTCGGCGTAGCACTCCGTTTCGTTCTCCCCGGCTTGTTTGGCCAGTGCTGCCGCTTCAGCAAAGAGCTTCTGAGCCCCTTGCAGGGCTCCCCTGGCGCGCTCAAGCACACCCCGGTTATAGGTCAGGACAGGTTGAGAGAACGGAAAGTGCCTGGCATGGGCCGCAGCGCTGCGCAGCGCTTCTTCCGCCTCGTCATATTGACCGAGGTAGACCAAGCTGAGACCTCTGGCCCCCAGCACAAAGGCCCGCCGGGCGGGATTGGCGGACCGCGTGGCAAATTCAAAGTACTCAATGGCGCGGGCGTCCAGGCCACGCAAGGCGTAGACCGTGCCCATCACCTGCGCGATAGAGACCAGCAGCTTATCGCCCGCCCAGGTGCCCTGACCTTCAAACCAGGCGCGTTCCAGCAGGGACGTGGCCTTGCCCAGGTCGCCCTCAGACAGGGCCTGTGAACTCGCCTCCCGGTACGCCAGGGCAGCGTCAAACGGCTCCAAGGGAAGCTTCATCAGGTCCGCCAGGGTGCTGCTGGCAATTTCAGGCTGACCCGCCAGCCGGTAGAGCGTGGCCAGTTCGATCCGTGCCGCTGCTTCCCCCCGCGAGACCGCTTTGGCCAGCAGGGTCTTGGCTTCAAACATGCGGCCCAGATTGTGCAGGCACAGACCTGCCCAGCGGTCGTCCTGAGCGCCTGGGGCTGAGAGCTGGGTGTAAAGCTCCCACCCACCCTCGTAGTCCCCCTCAAGAATGCGCAGCAGTACGGGATTCCGCTCGTCCATAAACGAGGCGAGTTTATACCCAGGACGGACCCAAACCGACCGCAAATTAGCCTCTGGGCACGTTCGAAGGAGGACGCCCCAGATGAAAAGCAACCAGAAAAAAACATTCTTCCTTAGCTTCGTCTTCATGGTCCTGCTGGGCATGGCCAAAGCGGATCCAACCGGCACCGGCACCGGCCTGCTGACCCCTGGCACCAAGACCACCGCGCCGTCCAGCCCAGCCCCGCGCTGAACGCCCTCCCTCCTTTTGAGATTTCCCCTTTTGAAGGTCAACAACATCAGGAAGACGCCATGCCCCGGCAGGACCCGTCTTTTCAAGACTAGACCCCAAGGAGGTGACTATGAAAGTTCAAGCCATCAAAACCCAGATGCGTAAGACCACCAGCTTCCTCAAAGACGTGCTGATGGTCTGGAACCACGCCCCCCGCCCCGGTCAGGACTGATTCCAGCTCTACCTTCCGCTCCCTCCTCACCCAATTCCGAGGTCCCTATGAAAGTACAAACCATCAAAGCCCAGATGCGTAAGACCACCAGCTTCCTCAAAGACGTCCTGATGGTCTGGAACCATGCGCCCCGCCCCGGCCAGGACTGAACTCCAGATCACCCCGCCGCCCTCCGCTCCTTACTCACCCGTTCCGAGGTCTCCATGAAAGTTCAAACCATCAAAGCCCAGATGCGCAAAACCACCAGCTTCCTCAAGGACGTGCTGATGGTCTGGAACCACGCTCCCCGCCCCGGTCAGGACTGAACGCCGCTTCCCGGAGGTGTTGGGGATGACCTCAACACCTTCCTTTTAAGGACACCTAACAATGGAACACCTCGTTGAATCCGCTCCCACCCACCGCTTCTTCACTGCTCTCATCCAGCGCGGCCACCTGCGCGGCGACGTGCGCGCCTACGTGCTGAACCAGCCCACCGCGCTGATGGATTACGCCGCCAACCACCTGTCGGACCTGGGGCTGCGGCGCAGTGAGAATCCCAGTGTCTTCACCCGCCAGATTCTGGTGTCGGTGAACCGCACCGACGTGGAACTGGCGTTGCAGGGCCTGACGACCCAGGACGCCTTCACGGCGAAACTGCTGGGGGAACGCGGAGACATCGAGGATTTTTTTGGGCAGGCGGCGGCCTCATCCGCCAGGGATCTGGACGCCCTGCTGAACTATTACGTGAATCGTGTGGGCTCCTGGAGTGACGCGGGCCGCGTCTGCACGGAGCTGGTGCTGCCGCAGCTGGCTGACCTCGTCAGAACGGACGCCGAATACGGGCCCATCCTGACGTTCAACACCGCCAACATGCTGGCCATCAACGCGGATCCCAGCTGCTTCAACCTGTACGACCAGGCGTTCGGCCTGTTCCACAACGAGTACATCCGCTTCTCCATCCTGTACCGCAAGATCGTGGCCAGCGTGAAGCGCTTTGACAACGCGTCGGTTGGGCAGCTCAACGCGTTCATGCAGGCCGCTGAAGCGTACCTGCAGTCCGCCAGTGACAGCCAGGAGTTCCACGACTTCTGCCAGTCCATGATCAGCAACATTCGCGCGCTCTACTACCTGAAAAGCGATCAGTCCGAACTGGCCTTCCGGGAGATTGAACGTGCCGCCCACCTCATTGACGGCATCGCCCGGATCGATGGAGACGGCCTGCACTACGACTCAGACATCAAAAAGCGCTACTATGTTCAGATTCACGAGAACTACGTGATGATGCTGAACATCCGCCATGAGACGGCGCAGTCCATCCGGACGATGCACAAGGTGATCGACTTCTGCCGGGCCCAGCACGACGAATCGCTCGTCGAAGCGCTGGCCATCCAGGGCTACAACTTCATCATGGCCGAGCGCTACGGCGACTCGCTGCCCTTCCTGGAAGAAGCCCTCGACATCCTGCGCCGCCGCTATGCCGTCTTCCCGCTCATCGAGCGACGCATTCTCGAAATGATACTCGTGGCCCACGCGGAACAGGGCCATGACCAGACCGTTGCGGAGCTGGAGCGGACCCTCGACCAGCAGGAAGCCCTGGCCGCCGCACGAATGGGAGCTGCTCATGCATCCTGAAAAACTCTGGAACAGAAACTTCGCGGCCTACTTTGCGGCCACCGGCTTCTCCAGCTTCGGCAGCACCCTCACCTCGGTCGCCCTGGGCTACCTGATCTACGAGAAGACCGGCTCCACCACCGGTTTTGCCATCAGCCTGGCGATCTCTGCCGCCACCGCGCTGCTGAGCCCGAAAGCAGGCGCCCTGGTCGACAAGTACGCCCTGAAGCCCATGCTGGTGATGGGGGACGTGATCCGCGGGCTGCTGTTGCTGGCCCTGGTCATCGCCACCCTGATGGGCCACTTTCATGTGGCGCTCGTCTACGCGGTCAATCTCATCAACGGCCTCACCGGACTGGTGTACCGCCCAGCGGTCGGCAAGCTGATCCCCCGGATGGTCCCCAGGGACCAGATGATGCGCGCCAACGGCCTCATGGGCTCGATGTACGACACCGCCGGCATTCTCGGCTTTCTGCTGGGCGGCACCCTCGTCGCGTTCGCCGGGTCGACGACCACCATCATTGTTGACGCCGTGACCTTCCTGCTGATGGGCCTCGTGTTCCTGCTCATCAATACTGGCGATAAGGAAGCTGCGGCGGCGGCCAGGCAGAACCCCACCGCGAAAGCAGAAGGAAGCTGGCCCGTCTTCCAGTACATGGTGAGCAGCGGCATGATCATCTGCCCCCTGCTGATCTTCCTGAGCTCCGTCTACATCGCGCCGTTCCGCATCACCCTGCCGGAACAGTTCAGCAGCGCCATGTTCGGCACGTTCTTCGCCGTCTACTCCGTGGGCACCCTCCTCGCCGGCCTCGCCACCGCCTACTTCAATGAGCGCCTGTTCCGCCGCGACATCCTGGTAGCTGGTGTCCTCGCCGCTCCCGTGGTCCTGCTGGCCGCCGCCCTGACCGCCCACCCGGTGGCCTACTTCGCCATCGCCCTGCTGCTCGGGTTTCTCAACGTCACCAGCAGCACCATCGCCTACACCAGCATCCAGACGCTCATCCGTGACGACATCCGGGGCCGTGTGTTCGGCATCATGGGGCTGATCGAACGTGGCGGCATGCCCCTGGCGTACCTGACGCTCTCCGGCATGATTACGCTCGTCTCCACCACCACGATCTACACCGTGTTCGCTGGTGCCCTGCTGATCGTCTCCCTCGGTCTCGTGGCCTATCTGGTGCGCAAGAACCTGCTGGCTCAGTCCTCCCTCACCGCCGTCGCCGCCGACTGACCTCCAAAGGACACCACCATGACCATGATGCCCCTGAACGACCTTGGCTGGGACCCTCACTTCGAAGCGCAACTCGCCCAGTACGCCGACACCCGCCTGGAACCCGCCCGCGTCAGCTATGTCGAACGGACCATGTACGGCGTCGTGACTACCAGTGGTGAGCGGCGGGCGGTTCTCTCCGGGCGCCTGCAGCACTTCGAACAGAAGTCCGTGGCGGTGGGGGACTGGGTGCTGGTGTCCCTGATGGGCGAAGACGAGGCGTACATTCACCACGTTCTGGACCGCAAGAGCCTGCTCTCCCGGGCGTTCATGAGTAAGGACTGGGCCTACTCCCGCAGCCTGGAAAAGCAGGAGATTGCCGCCAACATCGACTACATCTTCATCGTGGTGGCCGCCGACCAGGACTTCAGCGTGCGGCGTGTGGAGCGGTACCTCTCCTGCACCCGCCAGGCGCAGGCGCAGCCGGTCGTGCTGCTGAACAAGATCGACAAGGCAGACGATCCGGACCATCTGATGGAGGAACTGCGCGCGGTGGCCCTGGGCGTGCCGGTGCTTCCCCTCTCTGTGCAGGAGGGTCTGGGTCTGGAGCAGCTCGCGCCATACCTGAAACGCACCATCGCGATCGTCGGTTCTTCCGGGGTGGGGAAGTCCAGCCTGATCAATGCCCTGTGCGGCCGCGAGGTGCAGGCGCACGGTCTCGTGCGCAGCGTGGACGACAAAGGCCGGCACACCACCACACGAAGGGACCTGCTGCCCCTGGGTGGCGGCGGCATCCTGATCGACAACCCCGGTATTCGCGAGATTCAGGTATGGGCTGAGGAGCGCGACGTCCAGGACGTCTTTTCTGACATCGAAGCCTTGACGCATGCCTGTCAGTACCGGGACTGCACCCACAGCAAGGAGCCGGGCTGCGCCGTCCGGGCCGCGGTGGATGAAGGCACCCTGGACCCGGGCCGGCTCCGGAACTTCCGGCAGCTGCTGCAGGAAGCCACCCTGGTGGAAACCTATGACCGGCAGGGTGCCGCCAAAAAAGAAGCCCGGAACCGCCGGCAGCGCATTGACACGCACCTGCGGATGAAGGGCAAACGCTAAGCTGCCCTGATGTTCCTGCCCGCCCTGCGCGGCATCTTTCTGGAGGAATTGCCATGTTGTTCAACCCCATCGAGCCCCACGAAGCCGCTGCTTTTCTCCGCACCCAGGACGCCCCCGCCATGCTTGATGTCTTCACCAGCACCCCGGACAGCCAGTGGTACGCCGCGCGGACCCCGGACGGCACCCTGTTGGGCGTCAGCGCGTTCGCCCCGACGATTGAAGTCCAGGAGCGGCAGTTCCAGAACACGGTCTATGCCTTTGTGCCCGCGGCCGACCGGGGAAAGAACATCGGGAGCTTTCTGCTGATCTGGACACTGTTGCAGCACCAGTCGGCGACGGGATTCACCGGCCTGAGTGAAGCGCCGGATGCCCAGACACGGCTTTTTCTGCAGAGAAATCACTTTCACCTGCTGGGGGCGGCCTCTCCCAGCGACGACATGCTGGTGTACGTCCGGCATGACGCCTGAAGAAGCGGTCACGAGTGCCGCTTGCCTATGTGGGTATAGGCGAGCGGCATTTCTCCCTGCACCTGAGTGGCAGGGCAGCGTTGAGCCGGCTCTATGACGCCATTCCCTGATTACCGGCAGGCCTTGACGAGGCTGGCCGACGGGCTCAGGCGCCACCCCCTGTTGACTGTAGAAGCTTTCACCCTGGGCGACCCGCTCCCTGGTGAAGCGATCCGGGCGCTTGAAGGTGAGACGGGCTACGTGCTGACGGACGACCTCCGGGCCTTATACCGGCAGATGAACGGGCTGAGACTGAAGTGGTTCCTCAAACCCGGGCTGAGTAAGGCGGAGCGCCAAGCTGCCATCCTGGAGTTCGCCGGCATGGACGTCGAAAACAGCAGGGATGAGTACGCCTCGGCAGCCATCAATATTCTGCCGCTTCAGGAGGCGCTGAGATGGGGTTCCATGGTCAGGCGCTGAGTGTCGAGGAATTCTACGCGGCCATGCGACCATTTGACCTGTTCAGTGACGACCGCGCCTGCATCCTGGCCTTCGTCCGCAAAAAAGAGCCGGCTGTGTTCCTGCTGGAGAATCACCACGGCATCTGGGACGATTTCAGGGGCATAGACGTCAGGTCGTACCTCAATTTTATCCTGACGATAAAAGGGTAATCAGACGCTCGGAAGCGGTGGCTTTCCAGCCACCAGGGATTCAAGCAACGCGCGATCTTCGAGTTTTCCGGAACAGAGGGATGAACTGCTTCTTTCTTGAAAGAAAGTGAGCATGGGAGGTAATGTGGCCTCCCCAACTCAGCAGAGGCTCTCAAACAGAGTTCCTGAACGCTGTTCCTCCACGGAGTGCAGGAACTCTGGGAAAAGAAGCGGTTGCCCCCGTTTTTGGCAGCGCAGGTGGTACTCAATGTGAGCGTGGTACCGCTGGCTGGGGAGCACTAGGAGGTTCTCGCGGGCGTTGTTGCGGGCGTCGCCATCCCGGTGATGAACTACTTCCCCTGGAAGAAGTGGACGCCCTAGGGCTTCTTCGGCGCGCAGCCGATGCACCCGTCGCCGTTTTCCCGTCTTTGGGTCACGAGCCTTGGCGTAGTTTCTGCCCACCTCTCCTCCTTACAGGATACTTGGAAGTTAGAAAGAAAAATTACTTACTTCTATTCTTTCATATCTCGAGCCGCTTTCGGAGTAGAGAGCATCCCCTTCTACAGTGGGCTTATTTCATTGGGCCCTTGGCCCATCCCGTGGGAGCCGGGGTGAGTTTGAGTGGCTTGATCGGCCCTGTGCGGGTGGCCACCCGCTCATTCCCGCAGCGGCCAGTCAATTGCTGCCAGGTGTAGCGGGGTGTGGGGCCAGGGGTGACACGAATCAGGGCGCTGGTCCACTGCCCACCTGATTCCACTACGCCGCAGTTGTCGTGATACGGCTGAGGCAGGTGCTCATAGTTCAGTTGTCCCAACAGACGCCGGACAGGGCCAAGTTCCACGATGTCCAGCCAGCCTTCGGTGTAGCCCTGTCCGGTGAAACCGCCGTCCAGCACCAGCTCGGTGAACCCGTTGCGATTGATGTCTTTCAGGGCGTACATGGACGAGATGTGGTTGACGAAGACGTAATGGGCGGCCACGTTCAGACCATCCAGCACCACCAGCCCCTGCAGGTTGCCCGGGCGCCTGAAGCAGAAGGTGTAGACGTACGCGGTCTGCTGGCGTCCCTTGACGGTGAACGCCCCAGGCGCCGCCCCTTCAATCCGGAAGTCCGAGCCGTCGCAGAAATCCATGCCAGCGTCGTCCTCGCTCCAGGCACGTTGCTCAGCAGCCTGGCGGGCCAGGTACTGAACGCGGCTGCGCTCGCTTTCGGTCAGGCGCGGTTCTGGATAGGGGAGGCGCGAGTCGTAAAGAACCCGCTCCTGAGCAAAGGCTTGGCTTGCTGGGAACAGCATCAGGGCCAGGAGGAGTGTACGCATCATGCAGACAGCATAGGCAGCGGTCTGGAGTCTGATGGGCTCAGATGCGCATCGCTGTGGGCAACGCTTGGGCCGGGTGACAGGCCCTCAACCTGTTCTGCAGGGTTTTCTACCTCCCCACCACAGGACTTTGTCACTCTCACAAATCGTTTCCAGCGGAAGCCCGGTCGTAGAGTGCAGTGTGCTGACGGTCGACGCTACCCCCGCTGAAATCAACCTCTCTTATCTTGAGGACGCCGTCCGCGCACTGGCTCAATCCCCTGAGGTTCAACAGCAGCTCCTGGCAGAGAACCCCATGGCAGGGGATGAGATGGCGATAGATTTCGACGCGTGGTACGTGCCCGCAGTACGCGATGGGTACCTGGCAGACTGGACACCCGACCAGTGCCAAGCGTTGAAGAAGATCGACCTTCTCCTGACCCAGATGACGGCACTTCAGGAGACGGAACTCTGGACGTCCGACGCGCTGGCGACCAGTTCCTGGTGGGTCATCGTCCGGTCAGCTGCGCGGGACGCACTGCGCAGGCTGCAGTGGCCACCGAACCCACCAGAACGTCTGCAGAACAAAACGATCGTGGTGGGGGAATCTCAAGAGTGACAAAGTCCTGATCACAACTGTTGGCTGAGCTGGGCATTCCGGCCCACCTCTTTGCCTCATAGCTTTCTTGTCAGAAAGAAATTATTCTTTCTTCTCCAGATAGTCGATCAGCGCAGTCTGCACAACATCCTGAATCTTGCGGCCCTCGGCGGCAGCGTGCATCTTCAGGCGACGGTGCAGCCCAATGGGCAGACGCGTGTTGAAGGACTCCAGCGTTTCAGGCGTCTCTTTCACCGGCTTTTCGGGCGCGTCCTCAACGGCTGGGCTGTCCGTTTCCTGCATCCGTTGCTTCATAGCCGCGCCGATGCTCAGGCCCTTGCCTTTCTTCGTCATGCCAGCACCTCTGCCAGGGCTTCGCGGTACTCGGTCAGGCCATCCGGCAGGGTGCCAAAGGCCCGCTCGAATTTAATGAGGTGCGGAATGATGCCGTACACCGGCAGGTCCTCGTCCTCCAGGGCTGCTTTCATCTCGCGCCCCAGACCCCCTCGTGCCTGGGTCAGGAGGATGCCCCAGGGCCCACTGAAGCCAGAAGCAGCCAGGGCGTCGAGTGTGGGTACTAGGCGGTCAGCTTCCAGGGCATTGCATTTGGCCACGACCAGGACGCGGGCAGCCATGCGAGCGGCGTCGCCGAGGGCCTTGGGATCGTTAGGCGGTGTATCCACTACCACCACAGCATGTTTCATGGCCTGCGCTTGCTTGCCTTCGGGATAGACCGGGAAAGGGAGATTCCCAGCCGCGCGTGCCCACGCCCCAGCGCTGCCTTCGGGGTCTTTGTCCAGAACAGCCACATCGCGGCCTTGGGTTTTGAGGAGTGCGGCCGTATACATGGCGGTGAGCGTCTTGCCCACCCCACCTTTGCGGGAAAGCACAGAGATCACTTCTGCCATGAAGGAATATTACTTGAAAGAAAGAAAGAGTAGGATGCTGGCTGCAGAAATTAGCACCTATAGACATAACTTCGTACCATCGGACAGTTGCCAGAGGTTCGGGCAAGCTTGCAGGTTGAGTGCTCACACAGTCCGTGAGGCGATCGTTGAGGCGTAGAACTAGCGATCATCGCCCTCTCCTTGGTCCCGGGCTGGTGTACTACGCTGACTTATGCGGCTTTTCGTCGGCGTGACGGACGACCAGTGGTTCCACCTGCTGGCGGAACGTCCAAGCTGGGCGGAAGTGAACTTCTGGCGGCCCAGTGGCTTGGGTTTTCAGGCGCTGAGCGAAGGCGAACTGTTCCTGTTCAAGCTCCATGCTCCCCACCACTTCATCGTGGGCGGGGGGTTCTTCGCCCGGGCCTTGCGACTTCCGCTCAGCCTCGCCTGGGAGTCCTTTGGTGAGGCCAACGGCGTGAGGACTCTGCCAGAGATGCGGCGGCGCATCGCGAAGTACCGCCGTCAGCCTGAAGAGGACCTCGGCAACCCCGACCTCACCTGCCTGATGCTTGCTGAGCCGTTCTTCCTGAAGCGTGAGGAGTGGATTCATGTTCCTGCCAGCTTCAAGCCCAATGTCGTTGTGGGAAAGGGGTACGACACCGCTACCGAAGAGGGGAGGTGGCTATTTGATGCTGTGGCTGAACGCCTGCAGGCGAAACCGCTGCAGGAGGTAGAGGAACGGCCTGCGACGCTCGCGGCGGTGAGTACCCCTCGATTTGGGGCGCCGAAGATCGTGCGCCCGCGGCTGGGACAGGGGGCGTTCCGGGCCTTGGTTACGGAAGCATATGAGCGCCGCTGTGCGCTCACTGGAGAGAAGACCTTACCTGTGCTCGAGGCAGCCCACGTTCAGCCGTACGCGGAGGGAGGCCCTCATGACGTGAGCAACGGCCTCCTGCTGCGTAGCGACCTGCACCGCCTGTACGACCAGGGGTACATCACGGTGGACCCGGACGACCGTCGCCTGCTGGTGAGCGGCCGCATCCGCGAGGAGTTTCACAACGGACGCCACTATTACGCTCTGGAGGGGCAAGCGCTTGCGGAACCTCATCGGGGCTTCATGCCGGTGACCCGTGAACGGCTGCTGTACCACGCGGAGCGGGTCTACCGTGCATGACGGCCGTGAGGTGCTGGCCACCCTGCTGCGGCATGAGGCGAAGTCCAACACCTACAAGTTCGCGTTGATCCGCGCGCTGAACGATCTCGCTCTGGAGTACCCCTGGTTGCCGGACCAGGACGTCATCGTGCCGCTCCGCCGGGTGGCCGAGCGCTGGCTGGTCTCCTACTGGCCGTTTGTCGGGGAACGGGAGGTGCAGCAGGGCGCCAGGTCGCTGCGTGATGGCGTGCGCCGGCAGGACATGAGTTTTCGTGCCGCCCTGACCCGGTTGCGGCTCGCCTGGGAGGCTTTGCCCTACACCCGCAGCCACCCGGCGGACGGCGCGCTGCTCCTGGCCGAGTACCGCACAGGACGTGGTCGGCTCGACCCCGAACTCCTCATGCTGACCGAGCAGACCCTGTCCGCCATGGTTCAGACTGTGAAGCAGCCCGTGAAGTTTGCAGGGCCATGGGGTCCTCACGGCGTCTTCGGTCCCCCCCTCCCCGCTCGCACCTTGCTGGGCGTTCCCCTCCCGGGCGCTCGACCCGATGAACCCGCGTTCGTCGTTCCTGCCACCATGTGGCAGGCCCTGCGGGACCTCTCTCTGTGGGTCGAGGCGCTGTGCCTCCATGAATGGAGCCTGTTCGTGGAGCGCGTCGATCAGACACCAGCGGTCACTCGCGGAGACGTGTTCACACTGCTGACCGCCGTTCCGGAAGCTCGGGTGCCCCTCACCTGGGAACGGAACCAGGTGAGGCTGTTGCTGCTGGAGGGGACCCCATTCGCCTGCCCCTGGACGGGGCGGGACCTTGGCGCTGACGACTTCAATCTTGACCACCTGATTCCTGTCTCAGTCCATCCCATCAACGAGCTGTGGAACCTGGTGCCCAGCGATCCACAGCACAACATGCACGTCAAACGCGACCGGATTCCTGGGGACGCGCGGCTCCGCCAAGCCGCCCCTTTCCTGACGCGGATTTATGCAGGCTATATGACCGCACCAAGACTGGGGAGCAGCCTCCAAGAGGATGTTCATGGCCGCTTCGGCCGTCTGCTGGCTGCGCCGCACATCACCGCGGAAGTCATTCGACTCAGCGACGCTGTGGCACAGGCCCGCAATGTTCCCCGCTATTAGGCGGCCATTGCTTCATGTCGTGGATTCGACCCATCAACTGCTGCAGGGACGATTGGTGTTGGTGAGTGGCCTGCCCGAGTTTCTCACTCGCTCAAGCGCGCCACAGCGGATACTCCTCTCCCTGATAGGTCTTATTCGTAGCTTGTTCCTGGTCTAACCACGCCAGATACGCCTGGAGCCTTTGGATCTCCTCCCAACGTCTTGCCTGCTGATGCAGAGCTTCACGACAGGCGTTCGTTTCATCCTCCCGGCGCTTGAGTTCGGTCTGAAGAGCAGCGGCCCGGTGACGTGTGGCCTCCAGGCGCTGCTGCTCGGCGCGGCGGATCTCTTCCTCCTGGCGCCTGGCCTCCCGCTTCGCTTCTGCCACTTCCGAGAGGCGCTGGAACGACGAGAGGATCACAGGCAGTTGCTCATCCAAAGTGAGTTTGCCGTCCGACCAGGCAATCTCGTACAGCTAGTCGTCCGGCTCGCGCGTCAGGAACATGAGTCGGCCGGTGCCCACAGCTTTCTGCCGGACAGGGGGTTCGAACGAAGAGAGGAAGCGGCGCGTCAGAAGCGGCAGGTCCGGTTGTGAACACAACTTCTCCTTGACCCGCAGGTACAACTGATCCTGGCTGCTCTTGAGGACGGTACGGTAGCTATGTGAGATCCGTACCCTTCAGGCTGTCGAGGATCAGGGCCATGAGGTTCAGGGCTCAGGGCAGCGCTTCACGCGACACCATCAGGTTCAGGTGGCGCTGGTCGGTGAGGACGATGCGGCCCCAGACGTCCAGGTCGGCCTGGGCATAAACGGCTTCGGCCGCTTAGATCAGCGGTGCCTGGGAGGGTACGCGCATCACTACCGGCGCATGGAATGTCTGCAGAGGCTTGACAGGTTTTGATTTCGGCTGGGAGGGGCGGGCGTTCAACCTTCTGGCCCGCATGACGCTTGGCCCAGTAAGGGAACATTCAGTCGCGCGCAGGCTTTCGTCATGGCGGGGCCGGATAGCCCCAGATCGATGGCCACCTGCTTAGCTGGCTTGGACCACATCAAGTCGTACAACTCTTTACGGGAGGGCCAGCGGTGCGACATGTCCTACCTACTCGTTGTTCCCTAGTTAATGATCCGGGCGTAAATCATTAGCTTACCGGCCCGGCACCGTCCTCTAGATTGACCAGACGTAGGCCGGTCTCCCTTATTTGTTAGAACTTCGGCTATTTTAACGGGTTGCTATGAATTAAAGCAAAGATCAGTGAAAATCGTGAGAAAGCGTCGAGGGTCAAAGTGTGTTGACCATACACTACCGAAGAGGGCTCGATCGAAATAAATTGGGGCGAGCTCGTATGTCTATGATCCTGTTCTTTGCGATGTTTGTTTAATTAAAACGACAGAGTTCCCAAAGTAATTTATAAATTCAAGTGCCTAAATAGTTTATCGTACCTATGGATAATTTTATGTCTACTTCAAAGATTGACTGACTCTCCAACAGGATTCTGTAGCCATTATCGTAGGTAGCTGGCGGAAAGAGAGAGTGAGTGTCAAGCAGCCTTCCATCGCCTAACCACTCAAGTGCATCTGACAGATTAATTCGCAAAATTCCCGCGATTGAGGATGAATAGTCAGGAGCGCGCCCACCGGGAATGCCTAAATTTCTGAACAGAAGGCCATGTTGCGCATGGGGGCGCAAAAATATTGAAGGGGCGGCTAACCTTAGATCCACAAGTTCAGTTTTGCTGCCCTTCCACACGCCTGGATGGACTACTGCGGCATTTGCCAAATCTGTAGAGATCAAATATATATATGCGTATCTTTTATCATCATTTTCCCTTCTTTCTACTCTTTTCTCAAAGTTTAAGTATTTATTATCTTTGCCTGCCGAAACCGATTTATAGCAAGCAAACCAAAGAGCCACCCAAATATTATCTACTAAATCGAGCCAAGTCGTCTGAATTCCGTAGTGTTGAAGCAGTGGTTCAACTACTAGATCGGGCATATTTTTGAAAATTCCCTCTGATTTCTTTAGATTTGCCACTAATTTATTTAGACTTTCGGTTTTAGCGCTTCTTCCGGCGGGCGTGCCAACTCCTCTGTATAAGGAAGGTAGAAGCTCGGTATATATTTGCGACTGACCTCTATAATAAACGTTTTGATTATTTTTTTGAGCAACTAAATATTTTATATAGCCGGCCGCCTGAACCAACGCATGCTGGTCATTAACGTGGTATACTTTCAATGCGGTAATTGGACATTCTACCAACCTGCTATTTCGGATTTCTAATTTACCTAGTGGGGTCACTCAAAAATTCTACATTCCTCTTTGTCGATATCGAGTAAATGTATAGTGTTACATCTCTTGAACGGTCCGATGACAGCTGTAACATGGATGAGTGAGCCTCCTTGCAGTTGCCTACTATCGGGTCAGTACTGCCAAACAAGGTCAATCCGGTCTCGGCCTCGAAGCCCAGCAAGCTGCAGTCCTCGCCTATGTCCGTGCCAAAGACCTTGAACTTACCCTCGAGTTCACTGAGATCGAAACTGGTACGCGGAAGCGCCGACGGCCGCAACTCGAAGCCGCCCTTGATCAGACTCGCCGCATCGGTGGCGTGCTCCTCATCGCTAAGTTAGATCGTCTTGCCCGCAACGTCGCCGTCGTCGCCAGCCTCATGGAATCCGGTGTCCGCTTCGTTGCGGTCGACATGCCCGAAGCCGACAATCTGACCATCCACGTCATGGCGGCCGTTGCCGAGCGGGAGGCACAGCTGATCTCCGCCCGGACGAAAGCGGCTCTAGCCGCCCGGAAGGCCCGTGGACTCAAACTCGGCAAGCCGGAGAACCTTACCACTGAAGCGCGCTTGGCGGGAGCGGCTACCTCACGGACCCGGGCCATAGCCGACATGCGACCAGTTGCCGCGTATGCCAGTGCTCTACGCGCGCAAGGGCTGAGTCTGCGAGCGGTTGCTACGCAACTGGACGCGCATGGCTTCCGCACACGCCAGGGCGGTCCCTGGAGTGCCGTGCAGGTGAAACGCGTTCTGGACAGGGGAAAACAGCCTTTTACGGAGCCGGCCGCATAGGGTTGATCCAGGCTGAATACCGCTCTATATTGGAGAAATCAAGGCGACCTCCGGGTCGTCTTCTTCGTTGTCTAACGTCAGCGGTACACCCTGTGGACATCTGCGGCGTCCTCATTGGAGGGCGGCTGCGCTTGGCCGCCCGGACAGGACCGCCGGTGATCCTGACGGTCAGGTGAGTGGGCGCCTGCTCCTGTAGATCTAGGGCGTCCGTCATCCTGGGCAGTTGACGTAGTCGCAGGACTCCGGAAGCCAAGGAGAGTTGAATGGCCGCAGCCCAGGTCTGCTCCCCCAACACATCCCGGGATGCGCCTAGGGTATAGGCACTTGGGGCGTCCCTGACATTCAGGGTGTGTCAGTGGCAGGAAACGTCACCTCCTCAGCGATGCCTTGGGATTGATGATGGCTATCAAAGTGCCCGAGGCGGATATCTCACGCGCGGTGTGCAGGTGAAACACATCGTTTAGCGGCAGTAAGGGGAGTGGAGCAGCAGCTCTCAATCCTCATGCCTGCATGTTCCCCATTGGAGGCAACCCCTATTCGCGGTAAGTTGACTGTTCGACTCCACACCGCGCTCGGATCTCAGCGAGAATCAACGTCTCTCGCGCTATAAGGAAATGCTCGTATTTTTGCCCAAGCTCTTCCGGTGTCAGCGTCTCATCTGCAGAGATCAAGTGTTCTCTTGCTGCACCACCCAAAAAGTGAGGGGCTAGTAGCTGATCGGATGCTCCACTGGGGAACACCTGCTCCCAGGCGGTGTACTCGCGCGGGGATTTGTCGCGGATAAGCCGGTTGGTCTCATCACTGATCAAGGTGCGGTTCAGCACTGTATTCACCAGCATGCGGCGGGTAATTCCTGCCCGTTTGAGGTAGGCACGCGGGAAGACGTGATGGTCCTCGAGTTTCTGTAGGGTTAGTGCCTCATTACGCCGCCAGTCGCGCGCGCCATTCAGGGCAAGCAGGCAAAACACGCCGGAATACACTGAGCTGCCAGATGATGCGGAGCCCCGGATGGAATAGGCCGGTGTTCCCATACGCGCCTGCGCCTCGGCGAACACCCCGGGCTCGCTCCCGCCGGCCCAGTACGCCAGAAGATCCATGAAATCCCTGCGTGCCTTAGTTTCGACGGCGCTCGAGTACCGCTCCAAGAACACGCTGCACCAGTACCATCGGCGTAGGCTCTCGCGTTCGAACCCGCCGCGCTTCTTCTCTTCGATGCGCTGGCGCCCAGCGGCCAGAACGGCAATCAGGCCGGTGCCGGGCAGCCACTGCCGGTCAAAAACGCCAAAGCCGTCTGGGCCGATCGATTCAAGGTGCTCCAAGGCCCGCTCGACACCCTGCGCAGCGCGGTTCCAGTCCTTCTCAAAGTCCTTGGGAGAGAGTTTGATCAGCTCCTTGGGCGTAGGCGTGACGTCGCGCAGGAGCGCCAGCACACGCAGAATGATCACCCCGAGCTTCAAGGTCTCGGCTTTGCCACCAGACCAGTCATTCAGGCGGTTGTGAGTCTCGCACGACTTACGCCACAGGTCGTGGAGTTTGATGCCTGAGCGGTACAGCCGGGCAGTCAGCAGGTCGTACACGCTCAGCTCGACGCCGTTCGAGTTCAGTTTCTCGAAGATTGCGCAGATGCGTCCCAGGGCATCGGAATCATTTTCTTCGACCTGCGGGAGTTCCACCACAGCCACCTGAAACGTCTGAAAGCGCGCGACGAGTTCCGTCCAGGGGTCGCGCCACTCGTCCCGGTACTGCTGCTGCCTGGCCTTGTCAGTCGCGCTGAGATGATCATCGAGCTTGTCCTTCCATTTCGAGAAGGTGCCGCTCTCGAGCAGCGCCGTGCACGGCAGCAGCAGCCGCTCAAACTGCCCCTCCGGCGTAGCCAGATCGCCCAAATCCTCAGTGGCAACGTCGACCACAATGCTGTCGTCGTCAATGTCGCTGAGGGCCTTCTGAAGATCGATGAAGAAGCGCCGGGGCTTACTGGTCTCCTTGAGGCTGTAGTTCGGGGCCGTGAGGGCATACATCAGCGAGGTCAGGCGCTGCTGGCCATCGAGAACCAGCTGCTTGGGCCGGGGGGACGTTCCCTTGGGTTTCGCGCCACGCAAGAAACTGGGCTGGAAGGGCGGATGATCCGGGTTGGTGTGAAGCAGGAGCACCGAGCCCACGTAGTACCCGCGCAGTACCGACCGTACCAAGTCGGCTACCTGATCGCGCGGCCACACGAAATCCCGTTGGAATTCAGGTAGGCACAGATCACCGTGATGGGCCTGCTCGACCAAAGCCACAAGCTTCCGCTTATCTGGGGTGATGTCCATGGATAAGGCAGAGTATGCGGTGAATGAGGAGCTTATCGCCGCAAGTTCGCGGCATGGCTGGCTGGGGCTGTCAGAACACCCAGGGCGTACTCTGGATTCACAAGAATGAAGGCTGCCCACTAGGGCGTGTATGCCAAGGGAAGGAAGGATGTAGATTCACCAAGGAACGACTTGTCAAGACGGTCGCTCAGCCTCGGGAAACGTCTTCAGAACTGTGTGTGCTTGTAGTTAAATTTACGTTGTAGACGCACTTGCTCCAGATATCCGCACTTGGCATACACGCCCTAGGGCAGCTTTCGCGAGTGGAAAGAACCAATGGCCTACGGCTTTTGTCGCCAGGCGGCGACGATGTCGCGCATGATCCGAGCCAAATCCCGCGGGGCAACTATGCCCACCAGCACCAGCGCATTCAGGACGATCAGTCCGGGGGTCGCTACGCCGAGCACTGCCCCCCAGATCAAGATCATCGTCGTACAGATCGCCCAGACCATTACATTTTCGCGCTCGTATCCGCTCATTCTCTCCTCCAAGGTATTGCAGAGATCTCTGTTGTGAATTACTATATCACTTGTATGGAGGTGACCACAAGTGAGCAGCCCTCATGACCGCAGTTTGGTTCAGCTGCAGGATGTAGCAGCGTCTTTCCAGGGCGTTCAGGCAACAATTACCCCTCAAAACAGCTCGACGCAATTTGGCATCATGTCCATCCACAACTTGGAACGCTTGAACTTTGAGAGTTTCCTAGAGCCCATCCCCGTTGATCCAAAGATGGAACGGCTGCAACTGGAGTGGGATGACGTCGTGGTGTCGCTGAGAAATCAACCCATGCGGGCCTCAGTCTGGCGCTCCTGCTATGGCCCTATGATCCCAGGGTCGACGCTAGCCGTCCTGCGGCTCAACAAGAAAGCGAAAAAGTTTCTCCTGCCAGCGTATCTGGCATGTCTCTTGAAATCGGACATAACATCCGATGATTTGTCTTCGAAATATCGTAAGACAACGGCTGGAATGTATATAAAACTCAGCGATTTAAGGGAATACGAGATTTTGATTCCGTCAATCGAACAGCAAGAAGCTGTCATTGATGCATTCTACGCTACCGAGTTGTTTAAAATAGAGGCAATTAAGCTGGTTGACGTACGCGAGAGGATTGTCCAATCAACTCTAAAGCAACTGCTGAGGGAAAATCGATGACATCTGGTAGAATTATTGCCGATGCTTTTGATCAGCTAAGACTATACACATCTCAACGCGAGGCAAGCGAACATATCGCACTGCTTTTGCTCATTAGTACGATTGGAAAATTGCAAAACGATTATATGAGCCTTGGCTTGAAGTTTGAAAGGCTTGATGAATTTTTGGATTTATATTCCACAAATACGATAGATAGAGAGCAAATTCTGATAAAGACAATTGAAGATTTGCAATACCGCAATCCTCATATATTTATCGGCCTGACCTCAATAGTTAACAACTCGATACCAGCTCGGGTCTCTCGCGATACCTGGAAGATGCTTCAGGCATTGCCCTTGCCCACTCTTGAACACGGGTTGATCTCGACTGGGCCTTTGATTGAGGATCTCTTGCGCCGAGGAGCAGTTTCCGACCGTGAAGGAAAAACCCTGGTCACGCCTGAACCCATTCTGAGGCTTATGGTCGGCCTGACCTACCCCCAGGAAGGACAGTCCATTCACGATCCGACCTGTGGTGCGGGGAGTTGCCTGATCGCTGCCGCGCGTTACGTGGCCAGTAATGGTGGAGACCCAACAAACCTTCGTTTAAGTGGCCAGGATATTAACCCGCGCGCGCTGGCGTTGTGCGGCCTCAATTTAGCTGCACATGGCCTGATTAACGTTGATTTGCGGCAAGGGGATACGCTTGCCGAGCCCAAATTCGTAGATGCCCAAGAGCTAGAGCAATTCGACCTCATCCTCACTACTCCGCCGTTAGGGCTTAAACAACCCACACCGCCCTTCCGCAGTTTTGGTCGCTGGCATCCTTCCATGCTTTCGAAATCAAGAGCGGACGTCGCCTTCTTGCTGCATGCAGCAGCTGCAACGAAGCAGGGAGGCAAAGTGGCGCTCCTGGCCCCTTTGAGTTTGCTCTTTCGTACTGGAGTTGAAGCCGATGCTCGAGAGTCATTACTGCGCGCAGAGCGGGTCGAAGCAGTCATCTCTCTCCCGCCTGGCGCGCTTCCATACTCCAATGTGTCAACCGCGTTGGTCGTGCTGCGTGCACAGGAGATGCAGAAACCTGTATGGATGTTCAATGCTCAATCCGTTCTGCTGAATTGGCGAGAAGAAGACCGAGCGGCTGTAATCGACAACGTCAATTCTATACTTGAGGACTGTAAAAACGCAGTGATTGGTCATCTGTCGAGACCTGTGAGCTTCGATGAATTAGATTCAAATAATTTCAACCTTGATCCAAATGTATTTGTGAAGGGAAACAAATTGCAAGTCGATCCTGAAAGTATTTTTGCGGAATTGAAGATGTTAGAAGAAAGCTTTGTTAAAGCAGACGAATTCTGGAAATCCAGCTTCGAAAAAATGATTCATTTTATCGATTGACAGAAATGATATCTGTTTTGTTCATCATAATCAGTAATTTGCAAATAAAATTGAATTACCAACAAACATCTCATAGGATTTCTTCTGATTTAGAGTAAGAGTATCGCCGAACTCTGAGTAGACTGCGTAATCAGCGAGTTCAAAGACCTCTTTACTGTAGCGAATAACGTAGTGACGATTTAAAATGTGTCCCACATAACTGTAGCTATTTAATAAAGCGTCAATTGAGTCGCACTTAGAGTTGGTCGCAAGAGCTAAGTTCGGCCCGTTGATTTCCATGCCATAGCCAATCAAGCCTCTTCCTATATGTAGAGAGAGATTCGAAGAATAAAATTTGCATTCAACAACTAAGCAGCATTGAATCCGCGTAACTTCTCGCCCTATCCTCCGAGCAGAATCACACTCTGTTTGATTGATTATTGAGATATCCGCCTCATGGCCAACACCGGAAAAGCCTTCAATCGTTATCCCTAGGTGAATCTCGTGGGATTTACCATTTGCGGAGAAGGCGGCATATGAGAAAGCTTGGTTGGATATTTTGCCTGGGGCTCCACGAGCTACGAAAACGCCATGAGTCCTATTAATATAATTCACATTGGTTGAGAATCTCGAGTTGATCGCTTTGGCTGTTCTAACGAACACAACGACCTCGTAGATGTCGTTTCCTACACTTATTACCTTACCGCCGTTAGTTTGGACATTGCGAATAGTTTTGTTGATTTCCCTGAGCAATTTTTTGGCAGTTGCACTTGGGGTTCCGGCAGTTGTCATTGTTCGTCCAAGGCACGAAGCTGGCCCAGCAGCTGTTCGAGTTGATCCGCTAGCTCGATAAGTGAAGAAATGTCCACTGTGTTATCGGCCCCATCGTCTGCGACGAAATTGCTATTCCGACCTTGTTGGGGCCGGCCAAGACGCATTCGCACCACGTTCTCTGTGAGTTGCCCTTCCAGGGCACCAAAATCGTCACGGATTTCGAGCACCTGAATGCCAGCTTGTGGGTCCGTTTCCTGAAGTCCAATTAGAGCCTCTTGCGCGAAGCGAATAGGCTGGATCACCGCCCGGTGGGTCGCGTCCATCAACTCGTGCAGACGGAAGCGGCGGATGTCCGTAGACAAAGCGTTCCCGACCTCTCCCGTCTGCTCCGCGGCGTTCCCGTTCCGGCTTGCTACATATGCCTCATACCATGTGTCCTCGACTTGACGTACAACGGCCTCAAGTCCACGCAGGCGGAGAATGCGGGCCAGTTCGTTGTATATCGCTGTTAGTTCTTCCTCGTTCATGAGGCTTCGCCCTCAGATTCGAACAGTCCTACCTGCCGCGTTCCTTTGGCCCGCTCGATCTTTAGTGCTTCCAGGCGGCGGATGGCGTCAGTTTCGCTGGCGGCTTTGGGGATGGAGCAGGCCGGTTCATCCAGATTCTTGCGGGGGCGGCCAGGGCCACGGCGTGCTACCACGGCTGCATCCTCTGCACCGACCAATTCAGCGGGCTCCTTACGAGGTCGTCCTGGCCTACGCCGCACCCCCATCACTTCCCCATCTTCACTGGCCGCTTCTGCAAGTTCTTGGCGTGGACGGCCTGGATCTCGGCGTACAGTTTCTCGTGCCAACGCTCTGGCAGGCGCAGCCCGGCGGGTGGGCATTGTGCTAGCTGGGGTCACGGCGGCCATAACGGACGCCAGCAGCGCGGACTGTTTGCTCGCCTGTGCGGCGAGCCCGGCTTCCAGTCCGTCGCACAAGGCTATGAGTTGATCGATCTTGGCGACGATGCGTCGCTGTTCGGGGAGAGGGGGGAGGGGCATCGGAAAGCTTGTAATTTCGGAAAGGTATAAACAAGGCTGAGCACCACCTCTTTTCTTCTCTCGAATGGTGGTTTGTAGCAAATCCGAATCCATTGATATTTTCAGATATTGAGACAACATCACTAAAGGCTTAATAAGGGCAACACTTCTTACAAGGGCAAAGTCCGAGTCAGTGGGAACTAGGGACGATCTGCCAATAGTGCCCCCTACTGAAACTATTAGTAGATCACCCTCTTCGGGAAGACAGCGCTCTCTAGACTTCTCGTAATCTTTTTCGGAGATCTGATCAAAATTATCAAAATCTAGAAAGCCGTCCCTGACGTTCTTCGCTGAGAATAATCTTTTTCCTTGGGTTATCCTTTTGGGCGTCTGATGATCCCCATCTGTAATCTTTGAAGTGATTGCATTCAATCGTACCCACTCCCACCCTTCTGGGACCGGATATGGCATCTCTTCCGGCGTCATAGGTGGCAATGGGTTAGCTGCACGAATCCTCCCTGCAATGATCAAGCGGCTTTTTTCCTCCTCAATCTCCTTAAGGAGTTCGCTGGCGGGCGGATCGCTCGGGTCTTGCTCGACCAGCTTGCCCATGACGGCCAGTTGCAGCACGGCCTTCCGCAACTCAGCCACATTCCTAGGCACGCTGTGCAACTCACTGAAGTGTTGCGCCACGAACTGCCACGCTTCCGCAAAGGCAGCGGGCTCTTGAGCGCTGAGCAGGGCGTTTAGGGCGGCGGTGTGCACATCCACGCGCTTCTGCTCGCGCGCGGCGCGTAGGGCTTCTAACTCGTCGCAGCGGGCCATCAATTCATCGATTCTGGCAACGATGCGGCGCTGCTCGGCGAGGGAGGGAAGGGGAAAAGGCGTCTTTGTAAAGTACTCCGTAGCAACTCGTCTCTGACCGGCGGTTCCCGTCATAAATGGAATTGCGTCAGATATATATCGTGGATTTTTTAGATGGTACAAGAGATACTTTAAATCCACACTTCCAAATGAATTTCGGAATACATGGAGCTCTGTCGTGCCGGCCCCAATACCATTTGGAAGCCCTTTGAATATACATGATTTCGCATTCTCAAAACATGGCGTTATTTTCGCTAATCCAACATCCCCGTCACTAAAATGTGTAAATCCTGTTTTTATATCCTTCCACTTCCGAACCTCAAAGGCGTGATCCACTCCCATTTCGGCATAGATCATCGGCATAGGCACGAATCCAGCATCAATAGCGTCTAAAGCGTCATTTCTCGGATTGATGACTCCAATGCTGCCCAGCCGTACCCATGCCCACCCCGCCGGCACTTCGTATGGCACTTCATCCTCTTCAATCGCTGGCAGCGACTTCGGGGTTCTGATCTTACCGGCAGCGACGAGACGGCGTTTCTCGTGCTCAATCTCTTCCAGTAGCTCGCTGGCGGGCTGATCGCTCGGATCCTGCTCGACCAGCTTGCCCTGCATAGCCAGGGTCAGGATCAGCTCCCGCAGCTTCTTGATGCCGTCCGGTGCGGCGAAGGCAGCGTCGAAGTGCTGTTCAAGCAACTGCATCAGCGCCCGCCCCCTAGCGCGGCCATCAGTTCCTGCTTCAGGGCGTCCTGCGCGGCCTGCACCTGCCGGGTCAGTTCCTCGTATTCCGCCATCAATTCGGCGGGGTCACCGTGGATCACCTCGATCTGGTGCGGGTTCTTGATGTCCAGATTGTAGTTGCGCGCGGCGATGTCGGCAGCGCTGACCTTCCATGCGTATTCGTTTTCCTCGCGCCCCATGCGGCTGGGGCCGTCCCACCAGGCGATCTCGCGGTCGAATTCCGCGCGGGTCAGTGGCCGGGTGCGGGAGTAGGATTTGTAGCCCGCCGGGTAGGGGTGCTCGAAGAACCAGATGTCCTCGGTGGAGCCGCCCTTCTCGAAGAACAGGATGTTGGTGTTGATGCTGGTGTAGGGGCTGAACACGCCTTTGGGCAGGCGGATGATGGTGTGCAGGTTGAAGTCGCGCAGGAGTTCCTGCTTGATGGTAGTTTTGACGCCCTCACCGAACAGGAAGCCGTCGGGGAGCACCACGCCGGCGCGGCCAGTGCCAGGCTTCAGAAGTTGCATGATCAGCGCCATAAACAGGTCTGCCGTCTCGCGGGTGCGGTAGCGGCTGGGGAAGTTGTTCTCGATGCCGGGTTCTTCCGTCCCGCCGAAGGGGGGGTTGGCGAGCACGATGTCCACCGCGTCGGCCGGCGTGTAGTCACGCAGCGGGCGCGACAGGGTGTTGTCGTGCCTGACGTTCGTGGGCACGTCGACGCCGTGTAGCAGCATGTTGGTCATGGCGAGCAGGTGCGGGAGGGGCTTCTTCTCGATCCCGCGCACAGTCTCCTGGACGACCACGTCGTCCTCGGGCCGTTTTTTCTGGGAGCGCAGGTGGTCCAGCGTGCCGGTCAGGAAGCCGCCCGTACCACACGCCGGGTCAAGCACAATCTCGCCCAGCCGCGGATCAATGATGTCCACCATGAACTGCGTGACGGCGCGCGGCGTGTAGTATTCGCCGGCATTGCCAGCGGACTGCAGGTCGCCGAGGATCTTTTCATAGATGTCGTTGAACAGGTGCCGGTCCTGTGAGTTGTTGTAATCAATGTCGTTCTGGATGACGTTCACGACCTGCCGCAGCAGTGTGCCGGACTTCATGTAGTTGAACGAGTCTTCGAAGACCAGGCCGACGATGTGCCCGCGCGGGTTGGGACTTCCGCGCAAGCCCTTTAGGGCAGGGAACAGGTCATTGTTGACGAACGTCATCAAGCCTTCGCCCGTCCGGCCTTCTGGATCAGCCGCCCAGTTCGACCAGCGGTGTTCTTCTTTGAGGGGGGAGACGTAATCGGGAATGGTGAGTTCCCACTCCTGTTCCTTGTCGTCAAAGATCTTCAGGAAGATCAGCCAGACCATCTGGCTGATGCGCTGGGCATCGCCGTCGACGCCGGTGTCCTGGCGCATGATGTCCTGCACGGATTTGACGAGGGTATTGATGGACATAACGCTCCATTATCGCGTACGGCGAGGCGTGCTGGAGGCCACTGCGCGCTTACGCGCTGTCGGTATAGAGCTGCGTTTCCAGGTTGCGCACGGCGGCCTCATACGCGGCTTTGTTGCCGAAGGCTTTCACGAGTTCCATGGGAGTTCCCAGCTGCCGGAATGGCTCGAGCTGCAGCACCTTGAGGTCTTCAATGGGGCCGACGCCCTGATCGGCGTACTTGTCGAGGAGAGCGTTCAGCACGCGCCGGGCCAAGTCCCCATAGGTGGTAAAGGCGTCCCGCCGACGCACCTTCGCGGCGCGCTCCCGGCGCGTGAGGGGTGGCTGTCCCCAGGCCAGCTGGCAGATCAGGTCAAAGGGATCAAGCTGCTGACCATACTCAGCGGCAAGCACCTCGAAGAACACCCCCTCGTCGGTCAGCTGATCAATGATGACTTGCTTGCGCTGCGCGGTGTTCCAGCGCCGCAGGAAGTCGTCCAGCGACTCGAACTCGCGGTGCAGGGTGTTGCGGGTATAGACCTCTAAGCTCTCTGTGATGGCCTTGCCATCCCGGTCGTACTGGATTTCGCGTTTTGCCGTCACGGTGACGGGCACATTGTGGACCACGAATTTCTGCTGGGGCTCTGGTGTTGGCGGGGGCGTAGGCCCTGGCCCCGGCTCCGGTGGCACCGGGGGGTCGGTGGGGCCGGGTTCATAGATGACCTCGGGGTCGCCGTCGAACTTCGGGTCAGAGAAGAGTTCCGTGGCGCGTTTGAAGTCCAGCACCGTGAAGTAGTGCTTGTCGTAGTCCTTGTTGATGCGGGTGCCCCGCCCGATGATCTGCTTGAACTCCGTCATGGACTGAATGCGCTGATCGAGAACGATCACCTTACAGGTCTGCGCGTCCACGCCGGTCGTGAGGAGTTTCGAGGTGGTGGCGATCACCGGGTAACGGCTGGACGGAAAGATGAAATCATCCAGGTAATCTTTGCCGCGCTCGCTGGTGATTTCCACGACGTAACGGGGATCCTCCCGCATGAGGTCCGCGTTCTCGTTCGCCAAGGCGCTGCGCATCCGGTCGGCGTGATCGGTGTCCTCGCAGAAGACGATGGTCTTGGCGTAAGGATCGGTCGCGCGCAGGAACTCCGTGACCTTCTTCGCGACCAGTTGGGTGCGCTGTTCCAGCACAAGCGTCTTGTCGAAGTCACGCAGGTTGTACTCACGGTCTTCGACAAGACGGCCATGCTTGTCGCGCATGCCCTCCGGTGGCCGCCAGCCGCTGAGATCCTTGTCGAGGTCGAACCGCACGACCTGGTAGGGGGCCAGGAAGCCGTCGTCGATCCCCTGCTTGAGCGAGTACGTGTACACCGGATCGCCGAAGTAATGCGTGGTGGACACGTCCTTGGTTTCCTTGGGCGTGGCAGTCAGGCCGATCTGCGTAGCGCCTTTGAAGTAATCGAGAATGTCTCGCCAGTTGGAGTCGTCTGCCGCGCTGCCGCGGTGACACTCGTCCACGACAATCAGGTCGAAGAAGTCTGGACTGAACTGCTTGTAGATGTTGCGTTCTTCCTCAGTGCCGGTCACCGCCTGGTAGAGGGACAGGTAGATCTCATATGAGGGGTCGGTCGTGCGGTTCCGAATCTTGGTCATGGCGGCCCCGAAGGGCTTGAAGTCGTTGGTCATCGTCTGGTCGACGAGGATGTTGCGGTCCGCCAGGAACAGGATCCGTTTCTTGGCCCTGGCACGCCACAGCCGCCAAATGATCTGAAAAGCGGTGTAGGTCTTCCCGGTGCCCGTGGCCATGACGAGCAGGATGCGGTTCTGACCGCGCGCGATCGCCTCGACGGTCTTGTTGATGGCCAGCACCTGGTAGTAGCGCGGCATTTTCTCGGAGCCGTCACTGTAGTACTCCTGCGTGACCAGCTGCTCCTGCGCGGCGGTCAGTCCCTTCGCCTCATTCCACCAATCCCATAACTGTTGGGGACTGGGGAAGGCATCCAGGGAAATTTCCTTCTCGTAGGCTTCGGCGTTCGGCAAACTATTTCGGAAGAGGAACCCGTCGCCATTCGAGCTGAACACGAAGGGCACTTCGAGCATCTGGGCGTATTCCGCGCCCTGTTGTAAGCCGCCACCAACTGGATAGGTGTTGTCCTTGGCCTCAATGACGGCTAGTGGCACGCCCGGCTTGTAGAACAGCACATAGTCCGCACGCTTGGAGGAGCCGCGGGCTTTGAGGCGGCCACTCACCATCACGCGGCCCTCGGTCAGCCGGTACTCGGCGCGAATCTGCGTGAACTTGTCCCAGCCTGCATTGAGCACGGCGGGCGTGATGTACATGTCGCGGATGTCCTGTTCGGACAGGTCTCGTTTGTTCATGAGGCTCCGGAAGAGTAAGGGCTGGCTCTGGTCTGACGGCAATTCAGGTGAATCGGGAGGTGCTGCCCACCAGCACGCAGCAGTGGAAGATGCTTGCACTCAATTTAGAGCGTGAATCAGCTCTCCCTGCATCATTTTGGGCAGGGCAGTGATGCCCTGCGGGAAGCATTTCAAAGCCCGCTCGTCCTCAAAGTTGTACTGGCCACGAGTCTGCCCCTAGCGCCCGAAATTGTCGAATGCGAGGCGGGATTCCTTTTCAGCGGCCCACAGGCTCATCTCGCTCGTTCTGATTGCTGCATGAATTGACAGGGCATGAATACCGCCCTACATTGAAGAAGTAAAGGCGACCTCTGCGTCGCCTTCTTTGTTTTCTCTTCCGACCTCACCGGTACACACTGCGGATATCAGCGGCGTCCTCATGGAAAGGTAAGGGTTGCTGTCCTGCGCGTCCAGGCGCCCCAGTGATCCTGACATTCAAGTGAGCCGGGGCCTGCGCCTGAAGGTGTACGGCATCTATCATCCGGGGAAGCTGGAGAAGCCGTACGGTCGCAGAAGATGAAAAGAGGTGGAGGGCGGCCGCCCGGGTCCGCCCCCCAGCCTCATTCCGGGACGCGCCCAGGGCACGGGCACTCGGCGCGTCTCCAACATCCAGGGTGTGCAGATGCGGGTGAGCCGCTGCGGCGTCCAGCAGGGCAGCAAGGCCGTGATCGCCAATCCCGCAGCTCGCCAGGCCCAGCACTTCCAGCGCGGTGTTGTGCCCAAGTGCGGCCGCAATGCCCTGGGCGCCAGCGTCTCCCAAGGTATTCACACTCAGGTACAGCCCCCTAAGGCTGGGATGCTGTGCGAGGACGGCGGTGATGTCTGGCAGGATGGCCGGCGTCAGGGCGTTGCCACTGAGATACAGGTACTGCAGTGAAGTGTTGCCTTCCGCCAGGGCTTGCAGGATGGCCCTGGCGCCCAGGTCACCAATCCCCGTGTGCACCACGTCCAGGGTGCGCAGGGTCGAGGTGTCACGCAGCAGCTGTGCCAGAGTCTGAGCGCCGGCTGGCCCGATGGGATTGCGTTTGAGCCACAGCGCCTTGACCTGCGGCTGTGCCCGGATGGCTGTCGCCAACGATTCGGTCCCGGGTGCGCCGATGAGGTTGCAGCCCAGGTAGACCGTCCGGAGCGGCTGGTCCCTCACCAGCGCGGCGACATGCGCGGCGCCTGCATCCCCAATGCCGTTGGTGCCCAGCAGCAGACTCTGCACTGTGTTCGTGTGCCGCAAGACTTCCGTCACAGCCTGACACCCCAGCACGCCGGCATCCTGTTTACACAGATCCAGCCGGCCGTCGGCGCGGAGGGTGCCGCGGGGGAAGACCTCGTCAGCCGTTATGGGGAGGCCGGTCTGGAGCCGCTCCAGAAGCGGCGCAAACGCCTGGAGGTCTGGGATGGGGACGTCTTGAACGGGACACTGCACCTGCACTTCAGACTCTGCCATGAGGCTTCCTCTCTTCACCAGGGGTAAGGGCGGTAATCCTTGAGAAACACACCGAAGGGCGGAGTCTGCTCCTGCGTCAGGCCCACCACCACAGGGTCGTAGATCCGCGAGGCGCCGTCGATCAGGTCCAGCGGGAGACGGAATCCCAGATCCCCCATCCGGGCGGCTTTCGGGTGAGGATTTTCATTGGTGATCCAGCCTGTATCCACACTCGTCATGTAGATGCCTTCCTTAGCGAGGTCTGGTCCACTCGTCCGCGTGAGCATATTTAGGGCGGCTTTCGCCATGTTGGTGTGGGGGTGGCGTTCTGTCTTGTTGCGGCGCGTGAACTGGCCTTCCATCGCGCTGACATTCACGATGAAGCGCCGGGCGAAGGGAGAGCGGCGCAGCAGTGGTAGCAGGCCGGTGCAGAGCAGGAACGGCGCGGAGGAGTTGACGAGCTGCACTTCCAGAAGCTCCCGCAGACTCACATCCTGGAGGCGGGCACTCCAGCTGTTCGCGGGGCGGAGGTCAAGTTGCTGCCCGTCGGCGTCCAGTTCTCCTTCCGGGAAGTACTGTTGCAGCGCTTCGGATGATCTGGCGTCGTCGGTCAGCAGAGCAGAGGGCTGGAGAATGCGCAGACTGGCGCTCTGGAGAGGCAGGGCCTGCCGTTCGCCGTCCAGCAGGTGGGCATAGAACTCGCGCGGCCTGGAGATTGTCTGCGCAGCGTTGTTGATCAGGACGTCGAGATGGGGCTCGGTATCCTGCAGATGCTCGATGAAGGCCTGCACACTCCGCAGGTCACGGAGGTCAAGGCCGTACAGAGCAAGGCGGTCACGCCATTCCTGAACATCCGGTTCCTGGGCGTAGCGCTGCGCGGCGTCCTGCGGAAAGCGGGTGGTGACAATGACGCGGGCCCCGTCGCGGAGCAGCTTGAGGGACGCAGCGTACCCGATCTTGATGCGTCCTCCGGTCAGGACCGCTGTCCGGCCCGTCAGGTCGGCGCGGGCGGAGCGTTTCTGCGCGTTGAGGGTGCCGCAGGCCGGACACAGGGCCGGATTTGACGAGTGGGCAAGGGCGTAGCGTTCTTTGCAGATGTAGCAGCGGGGGAGAGATCGCTGTTGGGGAGGCACGTCTGTTTGCTGCACCGCCTGTTGGCGGGCATGCTTTCTCCCTGCTCGGTTGACCCCTGCCACCAGAGACCGGAACTCGGTCCGGTCATCGGCCAGGGTGGGGTCGTGAAGCACCGCCCGCAGCACGCGCTGTGCGGTGTCCCACTCGGCCGGGGTTGGGTCTGTCGTCATGGCATGTGCCTCACTCAACGAAGAGCAGTCAACGCTTATGGAGTCGTCGACTGCTCCTCAGGTCTGAAGCGGAGTCGAACCGCCGCCCCTCTGCTTGCAAAGCAGATGCTCTTCCACTGAGCTACCAGACTTCATCAGGATACAGAAGGGAATGGAACTGCAACGCAAAAGGAGCAGTTGGCCACCTTAGCAAGGTGGCACTGCTCCGACGTTCATCTGGAGCGGAGTCGAACCGCTGACCTGAGTCCTGATGGGACACCGCTCTTCCACTGAGCTACCAGACCTCATCACGGTAACAGGAAAAGAGGTGACGATTGCTCGTAAGGGAACTACGAGCTCTGGAAGCTTGAAGAGGGTGCTCTCATCTCTCCAGACAGCTTCTCAAATCGAAAGATAGAAATCTTTCTTTCAAAAAAGATTCTCAATTACCGCTTCTAGCACGCTTAATGGCCCCGATTGAGCTTCTGTACAACCGACCTACACTGAAGTGGACATGGCCATCCCTCTTCAGTTACCCGAGGACTACGCCACGCTGCTGGGTGAGCTGAAGCAGCAGATTCGGCAGGCCCAGACGCGCGCCGTTCTGGCCGTCAACCGGGAGCTGATGGCGCTGTACTGGCGAATCGGCCAGAGCATCCTGGACCGGCAGGCTCAACAGGGGTGGGGGGCAAAGGTCATTGATCAACTGTCCCGTGACCTGCGGGCTGAGTTTCCTGATCTGAGGGGCTTTTCCCCCACCAACCTGAAATACATGCGTTCGTTCGCGCAGGCTTACCCGGACTTTCAAAGTGGTCAACAGCTTGTTGACCAATTGCCCTGGGGGCATCTGGTGACGCTTCTCAACACCGTGAAAGACCCGGTCCAGCGTGAATGGTATGCCCGGTCGGCCATCCAGCATGGCTGGAGCCGAAGCGTCCTCCAACACCAGATTGACAGTCGACTCATCGACCGGCAGGGGCAGGCCAGCACGAACTTCGACCGTGCGCTCCCCAGCGCGCAATCCGAGCTGGCGCAGCAACTCCTGAAAGACCCCTACAACTTTGACTTTCTGTCCCTCCACGCCCAGGCCCTGGAGCGGGATCTTGAGAAGGGCCTCCTCGCGCACCTGAGAGATTTTATGCTTGAACTGGGTGTGGGCTTCGCCTTCGTGGGCAATCAGTATCACCTGGAAGTCGGGGGGGAAGACTTCTACCTTGATCTGCTCTTCTACCACCTGAAACTCCGCTGTTACGTCATCGTGGAGCTGAAAATCGGCGAGTTCAGGCCTGAGTACGTCGGGAAGATGAATTTCTACCTGAGTGCCGCCGATGACCTGCTGCGCCATGAGCAGGACGCGCCCAGCATCGGCCTGCTGCTGTGCCGCACTCAGAACAAGGTCATTGCGGAGTACGCCCTGCGCGGCGTGGACAAGCCCCTGGGCGTGAGCACCTACCAACTTGCAGAAAGCCTCCCTGCAGAGCTCGAAGGCAGCTTGCCCAGCATTGAGGCCTTGGAGCAGGAGCTGGCCACCCTGACACCGCACGAGGACGCGTGACCACGCCTCTGCGGTTTCTTGGCCTGGGCGGCACAGAGGAGGTGGGCGCCAGTTCGTCCCTCTATCTGTTGAAGGAAGGCCATCTCCTGATCGATGCAGGCCTCCGCCCAGGTCAGGTGACCCGCCATTCACTTCCCGTCACATCGTCACCTCAGCCCAGTACTTCACTACATCGGACAAACTCGGCTGCGCCATGGGTGTAGCGAGAAACGGCCCTTCCGGTGGCCAAGTGTGCACCGGCCAACCCTTGACGGTCAGCGACCAGGTGCGCGGCGGCATGATCGTCAACTGCAGGAGGTCGCGTAGGACGCACAGGCACCGGAGGTAATCAGCGTTTGGAACATGCAATGAGCGCCAGGTCCAGGGGGCACTTAGATCGTTCTGCACGGCCTGGGCGACTTCGACTGCCAGCGACGGGTGCTGTTGAAGGTAGGTGGCCAGGCGAGCCGGGTCGAGATCACCCGTAAGCAGGAACACGGTGCTGGGCAGCACCCATGATGAGCGGCTTGCCAGCGTCCCGCCCATGCGACGCACATCGAATGTCGCCTCATCGTCCATGAACGACAGCGCTCCCTCCGCCAATGATCGGCGGAGGTGTGGCAGCGCGTGCACTGCCCACACGACCAACCTGGCATCACCGTTCAAGAGCTCACGCCGCCAGTCGACAGGACGGACACCCACTTCATCAGACATCACCAACGCCAGCAGCTCGTGCGCGGCGCTCAGACTTCCTAACTCGACGTATTCACGGAGCGTGTCCAGCGCCCTATCCACGCCACGTTGAACCTCGTGGCCGAGGCGCGCGGCACCGTCAATGCTCAGTGGCACGGGAGACGCGTCGGTCGCCGCCCGAAGCACGTTCAGACTCTGGCGCACCACGGAGTACTCGACGGCAGGAGAGGGGCGATGGGGGACAATGACCTGCACGTCCCCCGATGATCCGGTCGGCCAGTCAGCCAAGGCGCATGCCGCCCCGACTACCTCACGGACCGAGACGCGGAAGAACTCACGCCCAGCTTGAACGCGTTGCGCTGCGAACTGCTGATGCAGGGCCAGTTCCAGCGCGGACGGGCGCTCAGTCATCAGGCAGAACTCCACGCGGAAGGGCATCGGCAGGCCAGTCGTCGTCAGTTCCGCTGCCCGGGTGAACGGATCCCGACTGGTCATGCCCACCTTCAGCACACCAGGCAGACTCTCGTTGCTCAGGACATACACGTAGCCGGACACAGTCGCAGCGTAGACCATGCCAAACGGGCAGGCGAACATCTCACGCTCAGGAACAGCGCGTGCGCTGCTCCTGCCGCCACCCGGTTGATCATTCCAGGTTCAGCGGCAGCAGTCCCAGAAGGTCGTCCTTGCTCGGTGGCCACCCTTATCTCTCCGCTTGATTGTTGACAAATAGAACTGTCGTCACCGCAAGAGCATGTGTAAACAGGATTCAAGCGACGTCTCAACCTGATTGGCGCTCAGGCAATCCATCAGCCTGCTCCAATAGTCGAGCATGACCTCGTCGTATAACGCCAGGTCATGCTCAGTGACCCCGTCGTTTTCGAAGTACCACGCTAGCCTCTCCTTCTCAGCCGCCGTTGCAGAGAGAAGTTGTTCCCGGCTCACGTTCTGAAGCTGACCGCCATCCTGCATCAAACGTCCTATAGCGGCGCGGAAAGCGTCACGCAATAAACTCACGGACCGCCCAACATTGTCCAACTGCCTTTCACTGTTCATAGTTCTCCAAAGGTCACGTTGATCGATTCTGGCGGGCTTTCCCGCCTCTAGCATGGAAGGACCACAAACTTACTTCTTGGTCGGGAGTCTTGATGTTCCGCCCGAGAGTTCGATGATCTCGACCGTGCCGTTCTTGATGCCTTTTTCGAGGGCACTGTTTAGAACTGTCCCCGTGAACTGCAGCATGCCGCCTTTCCCGGCCTCCAGGCATGCAGCAGTAGTAAATTCTCAGTCAGCCAGCTGGTCTGTGTTGCCTGACGGCCAGGGTCCTTCCGCGCGGCTAAGGAGACTTCTGGGAATTTTGATGACCACATCCGGATTCCCATCACTCTAGAGCTGGAACAGAACCTCCTGTCAAGGCTGTAATGCAGTATCTGAGCTAGTTGAGTTACACCCCATCCCCACACGCGGGCTCTTCGCTCAGCACGATCTTTCCCTGTCCAGTTGAAGTGCGTTTCACCTGAATCTGGCACCTGTCAGGCCGGGTCTACACGTCAACCTGACCTGGGATTCACCGCTTGCAACTCTACTGTTAAGCCGGTGACCTCCGCCCCTTGAGCCTGGACCTCAATGGTAGCGAGCCCACCGTCGATCAGTGGGCCTGTGGGCGTCAGGTGCGCCAAGGTGAGTGCTGGGCTGCCGAGGCGGTTCTCCCAGACCCGCACATGCAAATCCCCGTAAAGGCCGCCATCCTCCAGAGCTTGGCCAGCGGACTCCAGGTGGTATGGGAGGTACACAGTTCTGCCCTGCATGGACTTCTGATCTAACAGGCGACGGGCCTGGGCAAAAGCCTGCCTGACGAGCATCTCTGGCGGGCCAGTTATGACGACCTCTCCGTCATACGCGAATGGACCAGCACTGCTCTTCACCCGGAGTTCGATACTCCCCCGCCGAGCCTCAGGGCTCAGCTCATCACGAGGATCCGCCGGGTACTTCACGCTGACCCCGCCCGATGCCGCTTTCAGTGACGTTACTGGGCTTGCTCTGCGCTCCGCACGCTCGGACAGAATGGTCAGTACGGCGGTCAGGGGCGGTAGAGGCACGGTGGGTGGTTGAGTCCCGGTCAGACCCACCCGGACCAGCGCCGGGGCCGCTTTGGCACGGGCCGGTAACCCAACCGCGCGGAACCTCTCCCAATCCTCCGGTTGCAGCTCTTCTCGCTGGCTCAGCGTCAGACTTTCCAGGCCCCCGGTGGCCAGCAGCACCAGTTCAGGGTTAAAGCTGTTCAGGATGTGCTTGCTGTACCTCAGCCAGTCGGGGTACAGCGCCAGGCCAAACACCTCACCGAGGTCGCCCATCACCGTCGCGTACAGCTGGCCAGCTGTGCCGTCAGGGTTCGTCCAGCTCACCCGCACGGGTTTGTCAGGCGCAAAGTTTTGCCATGGTTTAGCGTTCACAAAGCGCGCGAAGGCCTCCAGCAGGGCTTTGACATCCTGGTCCGGCACATCCTGGAGAAACGCGTGTGGACGCTGACATTCGATCTGGGCCTGCATCTCGGCCCCGACTTCTTCCGTCAGGTGGGCCAGCAGTGCCTCAAGCTCAGGACTGTCCCGCCGCTCAACCCTGATCCCGAGTGAAGCCAGCGCCGTGTGCAGCGAGAACGCCAGGGCCGCGTCCAAGGTGAAGATCTGCCCGGGACGCTGCGGCCTCAGATCATCTGCTTCAGGGGCCAGCATCGTCTCGATCACGATTTCCTGCACAACCTGCGCCGTGATGTCGGTCGTGACCTCGCTGGTCACGATCTGCCCACTCGCGGCGTCCACCACCAGGACCACGGCGGGGACACCCTCTTCCGGGGGCAAGATGTCTGGCATCTCCTGAACAGCGACCAGCCAGACGGTTTCAGCCTGCAAGGGCAGCGTCTGGACGTAAGCCAGGACTTCCTGATCGAGGTCCTGGTCTGGAACGCTTGTGTCCTCAGGGGAAGTGGGCGTCTGAATCAGGGTGCGGGTCGGTGGATCTGCTTCTAGAGGATCCTGCCCGTTGGTCGGTGTTGATGGCGTGGGCGGCCAGCTCTCGTCGCTTCCTCCTGCGTAACCGCAGACCCCCATGCGCGGTGAATTGACGACAGGTAGCTGCTCATCACGGGTCTTCTGACCATGCGCGCCGCAATACAGCAGCGGACCACCCGTGGCGGCGTCAGCTTCCCAGGAATGGACCCATTTGGCCGGTTTCTCGCACCGAGAACACATCAGGACTGGCGCCAGGTTCCGTGCGAGCAATTTGATCTTCCCGGTCGCCTTGCCGCTCACTGCCTCGTAGGCCTGAACCTGCACGGTTAAGTTGGTGCTGCTGCCGAAATCGTAGGTGTACCCAAACTTGTCGCCCGGCTGCAGACCAAGTTTGGCCAGCGGAGGCTGTCTGGTCCGTCTGGGTGCTCTGTACGGGTCGAAATTGCTGTCGTCCTGTGGCCCGATGGTAAAGCTGCTCAGATGACCGCAGCAGTCCAGCCAGAGATCGCGCAGGAAACGGTCAAGGTCATCCAAGGTGGCCTGAGGCGTGAGCTCGACGTCCAGCCAGTACGCAGGCAGATCAGTGCCACTGACGCGGAAGCGGAACACATCGTGGGTCGGTCCGTCCGTTGCCTGCCTCAGGGCACACCCGGCTTGATGCCTGGTCATGCTGGCTTTGGCACCGACGTAGCCACAGGCGCGGCACATTCCCCGAGACGGCGGACGGGACCTGGTCATGGCAGGAGTGTACGGCCCCTTTCGTACTGCTCAACGCACATGCACTCTCTTGAAATATCTTATGAAAGTTTTCTTTCAAGAAATATTTCAATGAGGTTTTTGATGATCTCGCGTTGCTTGCAGCTGCATCCTCATGACTGTCTGCAGCCTATTTCCCAGCCAGGTTGAACGGCTGTTCGCCTCTCACAAGACCGACCTCAGCAACGTCGTCAGCTTCCCATCCACATTCACGTGGAGCATGCCCAGCTTCCTGATGGCCGGTTCCAGGTCCAGCTGATACGCAGGTTTGTGATCGGGCCCCTGAAGCGTCCTGAGCTGCCTCCACTCCATGTGCCCATGCACGCTGGCCTGATGCCCTTCAGGAAGTGGCCACTGCACCTCACACCCGTCTTCCAGCCCCAAAGGGAACCAGACCACTGGATCCTCCTGTGCATTCGGCGTTAAGAACTCGGCCCTCTCCAATCCGCGTTCAATGCGCAGGGGATTAGGCCGCGTGGCATGCGCCGCCAGAACCTGCTGCCCAGGCGGACCGACACTGCACCACAGCCGGCCATGTTCCCGCAGCCAGCGGAGGTCATCTGGCAGAGGTCCTGCCGTGTCTCGGAGGCGCCAGCCGTAGCCCGCCGCTGCTTCCCGGCCTCCGTGTCGCCACCAGATGTTCAGGAACCCTTCGTGTCCGTCAAGCACCGCCCCAATGGCCATCACCTCATGGTTGCCCAGGAGGACCGTGGCTTGCCCAGCCGCATGAAGGGCCCGGACCTGCCGGAGTACCTCCCTCGAGTCGTCTGGGGCACCGGCTGAACGGTCATCGCGGCGGGCTAAGCGGCGATGCGGCGCATCGTCAATCAGATCCCCCAGGAACACCAGCGAGACCCCTGGAATTTCTCGTGCGGTGTTCAGCACAGTCTGAAGTCGGGGCAGATGCCCGTGAAGGTCCGGCACCATCAGGTGACCACCAGGAAGGGGCGCTGTCTTTGGCAAGGTGACCTCTTCTGCCGATTGAGCCGTCAACTTTGGTTTGTCAGAGACAGCTTGCGCAGGCCTGCCTGACCGTTATTGCCAGATGAAACACCTGCGGGCATCGGGGGCCTCGCTGGTGGCGCACACTCCTCAACCCAGCCCCTGAATTGTTCAACTGGGCCTGGAGGCCATATGAAAGCGTACACGGTGAAGATCTCAGCGGTCGAGTTATCCCAACCCAGAGAGTCGCGTTCAAACTTGAAACAGGTCTGGCCTGGCATGCCGATTTCGTCTTGCTCCCAGTGCATGTCATTCGAAAATCCGGCCTGACCAGCGGCGAGAGACATGCCCAGGCTGTACAACACCGGTCTTCGGTCCAGGGAGGACGGGGGCACCGGGAGATGGACGAGAAACGACCGACGCATGGCGGTCCAGGCCGCAAGCGGTGCTGTACTGCGGATACGGTAAAAGGGAATTAATCGATCTGACGACCCAGGGATTATGTTCGGAACTTTGAATGGCGCGAGGCGCTCTACCGTGAGGGTGTGCAGGATGGTTGGCGGATCAAGCCATTCATTGGGTGCCGTAATTTGGATGCCATCCAAACTGGTGATGGTCTGGCCTGGGCCGATGGCATGGATGGCGACGGCGGGCGTGTCGTTCGGGCGTACAAGGGGTAGATGTTGAGGGACCTGAAGCTTTAGCGCGATGTGGTGGTGTGTGCGCCCGGGGCAGCGGCCCTCAGAGCAAGGTGCTGTGCGGGCCGTCATGACGGAGAGGCTCAACAACGCAAACAGCAGGAGAGGACGCCGCATAGGTAGACGAATTCTTCCATGACCGAGATGTCGAGGGAGACGCAGCTGCGGGGGCCCACGGAGATACACCCGAGGTGTGACACCGACCTATGGCGAGACAGCCGACATGTGCCCTTGAGGGCCCAGGTTCGTTGTCAGCCTGGAGGGGGCGGTCTTAACACAGCTGATAAACCCTCTCTGACGGCCCACTAATGGGCCGTCAGAGAGGGTCTGTCTGGGGACTTGACTGCTTCGCATCCAGCAGCACGCTTGGAGAGCGGAGCGGCTGATGCAGATTCAGATTGATCAGCTCATTCATCTCGCTGCCTCGTCTGGCGTACAGACGCCCTTCACGGGCCAGCACCAACCGGCCCTGCTGATCGAGATCGGCCCAGGAGGCGCCTTCTAACAGTGGCACCGCCTCTGGACCATGCCAGATGTACCTGACATACCGGGTGTGCCGGGGTGAACTGATGAACCGCAACTCCAATGCCTTCTTCCTGAACACGATGGGATGAGCCTCACCCATGCATCTCCACCGCTCTGGCCAGGCTGTGACCCGCCAGTCGGTGCGCTGCAGGGCGATCACGAACGTGTCCACCCGTTGCCGGTCGCATGCCACACCCTCGACCACAAAGCCTTTGGCCTCAATCAGTGCCTTGAGCGCCTTGGCTGAATGGTTGATGGTCAGAACATGGTTGTCCGTGAATACACCACCGCCGCTCCAGTAATCAGAGGCATTCCAGAGGCCCAACGCCTTGACCCAGGGCGGGCGGCATAACGCGGTCCACGACCACATGCGTTCCCCATCGAATTGCTCTGCGGCAGCCTGCACCCTACGCCGGGCTTCATTGTGGGCGACGTACAGCAGATGCTGGCCATCCGGGGACAGATCACTCATCCATTCGTACAGCCGGCCGTGGAACCAGGAGCCTGGGGTGATCTCGTCCGTGCGTGTGTTCCACTGGTACAGCCGAGTCCAGCGGCTGGGGCCACGCCGGAAGATGACGGCGGTGCTGGCTTCGCTGGCCAGCAAGGCCCAGATGCGGACTGGCGCCGGGGGGGTGTGGGCGGGCCCTTTTGGCCGGGTCATGGTGTCATCCTGGCACGTACAGAGGCGCGTTCATCCGCTTGATCAAGAGGACGGTTACTGACCGGAGAGGCCATAGAGAAGCGGCGGACCAACCTTGACGGCCACTGTGCGCAGTGGCAACGGCTGGAACGTGAATCCTACCGACTCCGTGAGGGAGAAAACGAAAATGCCTTTTGAAAGTCGTGCATGCTTTCCGGCATTTTTGGCGCCATTGCGCCCTCCCGGCTGCAAAACCTGATTACATCACTTCACAAGGGTGCTATGCTTCAGTCTATCGGAGGCGAACTGACAATCCACCCCACGTAGACCCACCACCAAAACCGAAAATCCCCGCTTGCCGGCGAGGATTTCTGGTAAAGCTCAGTTAGGAGAAGCGGAAAAACGACTATGCCGCCATTCTAACTGGGAAGCCCCCCTGTTGCAAGTTTGCAAGGGAGAGACCCATGAATGACGGTCCAGGGGGGGCGCACACGCGCCCCTTTTCGCTTGGTAGTCCACCAAGCCCACCGCCGCCCGCCCAACTGGCGGCCCTGTACGAAGCCCAAGCCCGCCTCGAATCCAGACGCACTGCAGACCGAGCTGAGCGCCTACGTCAGGCCGAGGACGCACAGGCGTTCCGAGCAGCGCTCAGGTTCAACACCCAGCCTGCGCTCTTTCAGGCGCCCACTGAGACCACTGTTCGCCCCCAGACGCCCCCTCAACCAAGCGTGCGGGTCAAGGTAGCTCAATCACTCCCCAAGGCCCCTTCCCAGGCTGCTCAGGAGAAAGAGGCCTTGGTTAAACGGCAAGCCAACGTTGAGCGGGTCATGGTGGCCGCCGAAGAGACGATTGTGAGCGCTATCCGGCCGCGGGCCCGTGCGCGGGCCCGTGCGGTGTACCGGGCCGCCGTCGAAGCGACATTCGAACTGATTCAGCAGCGTGGGCAGCTCGCCCACCTGACCTCATACACCTTTTTCACGGTGCTGGACGTTCTGCCCGTCCCCACGAAGCTGGGCACGGCCACCTGCGAGCGTGCCGTGGATGACCTGCGGTCCTGCGGCCTGATCAGCACCCGCCGTGTCTATCAACCTGCAGAGTTCCTGGACAAGACCACCGGTGAAGTCGTCACCCGCAGTACCTGCATTGGGGTGTGGCTGACCGTCCTGCTCAAAGCGGTGGCCCCAGGCCTCCGTGCCCGGGTGATGCAGGAGGAACTGCCCCTTGAGGCCCCCCGTGACCTGGCAGCCGACCGCAGGCGGGGCCGCACCGGCTACGCCCTGAAAGTTCAGCACCAGGAAGAGCAGGCCCTGAAGGCCCAGGAAGCCTCCCTTTCAGAAGTGAGGGAATCAGTTTCCCCACAAGGGGGAAATTTCAGAGGCAACCCCTTACTTCAGTGGTCGTTACCTAGAAATAGCTCAGAGTCTCTGGCTACTTCTGATTCCCTCACTTCCGCGACCGAGCCGGCCGAGGTCGTCTGGGCCCTGGGCGCGATTCTCAGCGAGCACCCCCAGCGGCGCCGGGATCTGATCGAGCAGGCGGGCCAGCGCCTTGCCCTGCTCTTCCGTGACCGCCACAGCGCCAGGGCCTATTACCGCCTGCTCTGGTGCGCCGTTGAAGCCGAGTTCCGGGGCATTCCTGCGTTCTTCGGCCTGCAGAACGCCATGCAGCGCGTCTTGGTGGCCATGCGGGAAGTCCCTGTGCGTTCACCTGGGGCCCTGCTCCTGCATGAGCTGGGTGATCAGGGCTGCGGCTGGCTGGCGGCCAGCGGCTGGCATGACCGCCGCCGATACTTGGCCTGAGTTGTCAGTCGTCCAGGTGATCCCAAAGGCATTCAACACATCGATTCAGAGTGATAACGGGCTGTGGCCTGTCGGGTCAAAGACCTCTACGAGTCCTGGGGACCGACAAGGGCCGCCACACTCTGGACACCCCACCGCCTCAAACCTGTACCGGATGATTGGCGGCTCAAGACCGTCGAGCCAGTAGTCATCCCTGGAGATCGCGAAGGCTGGAAAGGTCAGGCCGCAGTCAAAGCAGTGGAACCGGTGATTGAAGTACACCCGTTGTGGAGAAGTCTCACCATTCATGCGTCGCCCTGGATCCGCCGGCTTCCCTGCTGGCCACCGCACCAGCACGGGCACAGAGCCTGCGCATTTCTTCTGCCTTTGCAATACGTTGGAACACGAAGAAACGCGTGCGTGGTCCGGGTCTCATGGGCACCGAAGGCCACAGTGAAACGAAGGAAATGCTCCAGTGAATCCTGGTGCACCGGAAGGCCATCAATGGTGGAACGTGCTGGCAAGGCCAGCCATTCCTCGGTCGAGAACGTGTACAGCATGAACGTCACCCCATCATGCGGCCTTCAGGACAGCAGGTAAGCGGCCTGGGCGTCAGCCCTCTGCTTCTGTGCTCTCTGGCAGGTCGAGTTCAGTTTGGTCCTTGATCTGTTGTGCCCACCGCTCCTCGGCCTGAAGTTCCCAAGATGTTCGTCCAAAGAGGGGTCCAACATCCTCAGCGACGTACACCCTACCCGCGACCACCAGGGAACGTCCCTCAGCAGCGTCCAGAGCAAAGAGATGAAGATGTCTCAGGAGCTTTGGGTTCACGCCCGCTTGCTGCGCCGCTCCTTCTGCGTCATGAATTCTCGTGATAGTCAGGCCTCCCCGGAAGTTGGTGTCCAGCAACACCATGGCCCCGACCGACGTGAACCAGACATCCGTACGCTCATGGTTGTCTGTGCCTTTGATCCACCGGCCACTGCGGAGCAGCAACTGACCATGACTGACCCGGTACCACCACACCTGGAACTTTCGGTCCGGTTGAAAGGCGTGCAGGATTTCGTCCATCACAGACCTCCACCCTGGTTCAGCAAGATGAGACTGGCGACCACCAAGAGTGCGTCCTGGCTCCTGCCCGCACTCAGCTTCCAGACCAGACCAGCGGACAGGACAGAGAAGACCCCCACGGTCACCTGAAGAACGACCAACACAGATCGCGGCACCGAAAAGGCAGAGGCCATCATGTACAGCGTGATCAGCCCGGCCATCAGGATCAGCAGCGTCAGCAGTACCTTGCCGAAAAGGAGCACGTTCAGAGCATAGGGCGTGTCATCTCGCCACATCGTTTGAAGACCAAATGCTTCCGCAAATGGCAGGCGGAACACCACGCCGCATCAACCGGAAGCTTCACCAACCCTGGCTCACGACTGAACCCTCTGAGGTCAGGACCTGACCAGTGGAGCTTTTTTCGTCGCTCCGCCTAAGAAGAGCAGAGGTCGGTGATGCTTCTTTTCGCGTCTAGGCGCTCTATCCCTCACTTGTTTGATCGTGCTTGCACCTGGGCCAACCGTGGCGGCAACACCCAAGTGGCTGCCCACCTTCTCAGCTTGTCCAGCAACAGGACCAGGTCGCGCAGCTGGGTCAAGTCTCAGGTTGGTTATCGGATCATCGGTGGGCAGCGGGTATGAGTCTCAAAGCATCAGCGTTCAACCGGGCGCATGACCACCAATCGTTGCGCGGCTTCCGCTGCATGACGAACAGCAGAAGCGACTCGCACAAGCTACCCTTGAACGGCTCATTGGGCGGGTTCGATGCCGACACGAGTTGAACCCCTCAATCTGCTGCTCTGACACCCCTTGGAAGAGCAGCAGAGGAGTTAGGGCAGGATAAGGGCGTATACAATCGGGGTTTTTCATTGTCTGGATCAATGAAAGTTTGTATACGAACCAAAATGTCGTATACGACGAGGAGCACATGATGGCGAATGTGCAAGTGCAGGCCCGCGTGGGGTCGGATGTCAAGTTGAACTTGGTCAAGCTTGGCGAGCAGACTGGCCTGTCAGAATCGGCATTGGTTGAGGAGTTGCTGGGGCAGGCGCTCAGTGGTCAGGACAGTGAGTTGGCCACCACGTTCCTAATCCCCAAGCTTGAGGCGATGGTTGAGGTGGCGGTCGGCCGTCACTTCGAGCGCTTGGCCAAGCTCCAGACTCGGGCGGCGATTGACGCCAATACCAGCGTGACGCTTCTGATGGGGCTCTACCAGTTGCTCAACCCCAAGGCCGACGACGCGGCCCTACACCAGATTCAACAGGGGGCGAGGCGAATGGCTTATGACAGCCTCACCCGGCGCAGCACGGAGGTGGAAGCTTTGCTGAGTGCAGATGTTCCTGCACGCCCTGCTTGCTGAGAGGCTTTTTCAGAGAGGCGTGAAGTGAACATGCTCTGAGGATGAGCTACTGTCAGGCCGATGATTACGCCGGCCCTTCTGGCCTCTCTTGAAGCGTTGGTAGACGACCTGTGGCTGTGGGGACCGAAGACCGTTGGGGCGTGCCATGAGGCGTACGGCGCAGATGCTCTGAGGCTGGCCACAAAACGGGAGATGGTGACGCGGAGACAGGTGCTCAATTCGCGGGTCATAGTGCTGACTGGCCGTGGTCTCTACGAGTTCGGCTACACCAAGCGGTACAACTACCTGCCTGCACTCACCACCCTGAAGGCCAGCCTGGTGTACCGATATGCGCTGCACCAACTGCAGACGCAGGGATACACCGATCCCGAACCCTATAGCGGTTACGCTGCGGGTCTTCAGAATATGGCGGCGCTAAAAAGGGGAGACGAGACTGTTGTGGTCATAGGGCGCAGTGAGCTGACACTGCGCACCATGTACAACGTCCTGAACCACTTTGAAAGTTTGGAGGCTACAGAGAAGCCCACCCAGGTGCTTTTTTACGTGCTCGCGACCAAGAAGGAGCCAGCGCCAGGTCGCAAGGTCATCAAGGGATCTGACACCGCCGTGGTCCATGTCAGTGTGGAGGAGATCAGAGCCGTGGAGCGTGAGTTGTAGCCTGGCCATCTCGACGCTGCGTTCGGCTGTGATTTAGCTATTCAACAGGGGGGAAACACTCTTTCCCTCCTCTGTTGATCACTGTGGTCGGCAAACACTTGAGCTGGCGATGGCAAAGCAGCTGGCTGAATACCGCGCCGGAGAGATAGGACTCTAGAGGGCGACCCAGTAGACTGATGACTGCTCGGGAGGTCAGCCATGACATTGGTGCAGCGCTGTCCATCCACCCACGACACGGCCCAACGGTCGGTCGCGTCCCCTCGTCAGCCGCACATCAATGACACTGAGCTGCAGCGGGCTCAAGCCCAACAGGCTGTTCAGCGTCATACCTTGCGTCCAGTGACGGCGCAGAGACAAGCCGTGCAGGCCCCATTGCGGGCGGCGAGTTTAGAGCGGCAGGAGACGGCGCGTGTTCAGGTCCAGCGCCAGGCGGTGCAGTCGGAGCCGGTTGGGCTCACCTTGCCCGCAGGCGCCCTTGAAGCGGCCCTTCAACGTCAGGTGCAGACGGCCGCGCCAGTCCCCGCAAAGCCACAGACCCCCAGCGACTGGGTGACGGTGATGCGCGCGCGCGCCGAAGAAGTAGACGGCAAGGCCCTCGACACGCGGCAGTACGCGCAGTTCACCAGCCTCCAGCGGCAGGTGGCGCAAACGTTGGCACAAGGGTTCAAGACAGATTCAGGCCCAGCGGCAGCGCGGTACGAGACCTATGGCGAACATCTGGCCAGTCTGCAGCGGCACGCCATCAGTGCCCCCGTATCCCGGGTGGTCATGGGCATGGTGCCTGGCAGTGAGCGCCCAGCGCTGCAACGTGCCGTGGATCTAGCTGTCCAACGTCATGAAATCCAAGCAGCCCAGGACGCTCAAGCGGTCCAGGCGGTCGCCCTTCAGCGCCAGTTGGCCGACTTGGACGCTGAGGCCACTCAGCCCGTCCTGCAACGGATTCAAGCGAGACGTGGCAGTGGCAACCCGCTCCCGGAGACCGTACAGCGTCACCTGGAACAGGGGCTCAACCATGACCTGAGCAAGGTCCGTATTCATGACGACGCTGAGGCTGACCTCATGGCCAAAGGTGTGAACGCGATGGCCTTTACAACGGGCACGGACATCTTCTTCCAGAGTGGGAAGTTCAGCCCGAATACCCAAAGTGGGTTAGAACTCCTGGCGCACGAAGTGACCCACACAGTGCAGCAGTCCCAGGGCCGGGTCGGCAAAGGCATTGACCCGGATGCTGGTCTGGAAAGCGAGGCTCGCTCTATGGGCAGCAAGCTGGCCCAGGTCATGCCCAGCCCGAAAACCCTGATGCCGCCGAGCCCCCACGCGCCAGGCGTCTACAATAAGCAGGCGGCGCTGCAACGTGCCCAGGACGGCACGGTTCAGCGGTTCGCCCTAAAGCCGCTCTACGACCTGCAACCGCAGACGGTGCAGCGCTGGGGCAATCCCTTCAGCTGGGCGGCCGACAAGGTCAAAGACGGCGCGCAGGCGATCGCGGACAAAGGCAAAGCGGTGATTGCTGGTGCTCTGACGGCCTTGCCGGGCTACCGGGAACTGTGCCTGGCGTTCGGGAAGGACCTGGTCACGGGCAAGACGATGGCGGGGGATCCCAACTCCATCCTGGAGACGCTGGCCGGCTGGGTCCCAGGACCCTTAAAAGACGTCCTCAAAGCCCTGAAGGAGACGAACGCGATTCCGAAGGCCTGGACGTGGTTTAAGGCAGAACTGGGCAAGCTCGACCTGGGCGGCGCCCTGGGGGAAGTGGCCAGTGCGATTGGCAAGGCGGATCTGGGCGCGGTCTGTCACACCGATCGCCTGGCGGCCTACAAGAGCGTGGTGTTTGGGGGACAGCACTGCATTGGTGGGACACAGCATAGAGAGCGCTTCAATGCGACCTTGCGCGCCCGTCTGGCTCATCTCGTCCGTCGTTCGCTGTCCTTCAGCCGACGCCAATCACATCTGGAGACCGTGATCTGGCTCTTCATCAGTACAACGCGTCATGACCTTGAACCCTCGACCCGGCGGGTTCCCTGTTCAGCGGGTTCGTCCCCCGCGGGGAACGGACTGACACCCCGCGGGGTGCTGGCTCCTGGGCTTCACGTGAGTTCGCTGAGGGCATGAAGGCCGAGTAGTACCACGCGACCCCAGTAACCACTTCAGGCCGCTCAGCGATGCCCGCGTCGGGGATTCATCTGCCCCCGCCATGAACGATCATCGCTCAGCCCCCCTGTCCCCCCGCCCTGGTTTCCACGCTCCCGGCATGGAGCGGTCATGTCGGAACTGGTTGCCGGTCGCGGTCCGCGCCCTCTCCAAGGTCACCCTTGCCCGCCTCGTACAGGCGATTGACCTGCTGGCTGTGATGCTAGAAGGACTCGGCGTGCCAACGCCCCTCCGGGAGCTGCCTCCTCACTGTTTGGACGGGGCGGACGAGTTCACGCCGGGGCACCTGGCCCAGGCGCTCCTGTGGGTCCGGGTGACGGCGCAGCACCTGCTACGCCGCGCTCGTGCCATAAGGCAGTCCAGGCGACGGCGGTGACGCCGCTGCCCTATGGGGCGGTCCAGGTCCACGGGTGCCTGGATGGGGTGTGGGTGCACCCACGCGCTGCATGGGTGCACCCAGGGCATCTAAAGGTCAATCGCAGAACAGGAAAAAGGCGACCCTGAGGCCGCCTTTGATTTCTCTAAGATAGCGCGGTATGCGGGGGGGGTCAAGGATATGCGGCGGGTTCTTACGGCATCTCGGTGTGGAAGCCGTCGTCGGTGAGCCAGATGGTTTGGACGCCCTGGCTTTTGATCAGGGCCAGCAGGTCGGGACGGGGCTTTGACGGCAGCAGGACCGCAAGGTGGTGGGCGCGCACGTACCGCTGGTAGTCCATGAGCTGTCCGAGGGCCATGCGGATTGCTTCCCGCGTGACCGTCCCCTTGGCCTCGATCAGGACGTCGTCGTCCACGTCACAGGCGTCCGTGAAGAGGGGCTTGGCCTCGCCGTCAGGAAGGATCTGATGCCGCGTCACTTTGTGCCCTTTGGCCCGCAGGTAGCGCCCGTATTCCAGCACCAGCTTGTGCTCCCGGCGCTCCATCTCGAGTTCCTCAGACTGCGGCTGCAGCACGGTTTTTTCCGTCGTCTGCACTTCCAGGCTGATTTCCTTCACGGCCTGCGCGCTCGGCTGGGCGGTGTCAGCTGCTGGGAAGGCGGTGGGGATGAAGGTCGTCTGGAAGGGGAGGGCCGCCTGTGCGCTCACGGGGTCCGTGGGCTTGAGGCGGAAGACCACGACGCTGCGCAGGGGGCCGCCGCCTGTTTCTGGGGCGTCTGTCCAGTAGTACGGGTGTTCGGTGGCCAAGGTGAACTCGCCGATGAACTTCACGGTCCCGGACACCCCGCTGAACAACAGCAGTTGCCGGTCGTCCTGTACGGACCGGGCAATGGCGCCGTTGCCCTGCATGAGGTTCTGGTCCCCGCGCTGCCCTTCGCCCACGTAGTGGTAGTGCCCGTCGGTCCCCCAGCCGTCGTAGTAGCCGTGCTGCGCGCCGGTGGCGGGGTCGGTGAAGATGAACACGGCTGGGATCTTGATGGACGGCCCAATGCCGCCCTGGCGCCGGCCGCCGAAGCGGTCGTGCAGTTCCTTGCGGACGATCTCCTGACCGGGGATGAGGTTGAACGTAAGGACCTGAGTTAGCGTCATGCAGATAAGGTAACAAATTTAGTTCAAAAATCAGCCCTAAATTTTTTATGTAAGTATTTTAGCTCATTTGGTACGCCACTATGCACCTGCCGGGGGGCTGCAACTCCGTCCAAATGGCCTCCATAGTCAGCGATATGACGAGCTCACATTTCGGCCTACTCTTTGAAGATGACTCCCGGGAAGACCGTGGCCGCGATGGGGCGTTGATCGGGGTCACGGTTCTTGAGGCGCAGGCGACTGCCGAGGTACTGAAAGGACTGGAGGAGTTGGCCAAGGTGAACGCCACCGCGCAGGCCAATCCGCAGCAGGCCGGTTTTCGCGCTGAGGTGCATCACAAGACCACCTTCAACGCGGACGCCATTCGCAAGGGGAAAGTGGTGCGGGCAGAAATGCCCAGGGGGAACGGCCTTTCAGACATTGACCTGAAGGTTGGGGGCAAGACGGTTGCCCGGGCGCAGGTCAAGAACTGTAAGACCGTGGCCCGGACGACCAAGGCCGTTTCCGACACGAAGTACGACGGCATGAAGAAGATCGTCCCCAAGGACCAGGCGCAAGGTGTGAGCGAGTTGGCGGCCAAGCGGGGTGTGGACGGCCTGGGGGAAAGGAACTATGCGGACACCAGCAAAGCGGCCACCGCCAAGCTGGAGCATGACGGGGTGTCCAGCCGCGCCGTGACGTACGACGAGCTGCAGAGCAAGGACCTGGGGAAGTCCATGCTCCGCAGCGAGGCCGGGAGCGCTGCAGCCGCGGGGGCCAAGAACGCAGCCGTGGTCGGCGGGGCCGTCTCAGCCGTCAGCAACATCGGCGCTGTGATCAACGGCGAGAAGACCGTGGGGCAGGCCGCTGCCGCCATGGCCAAGGAGACGGCGGTCGCCGCTGGCACAGGTGCGCTGACCTCAGCGGCGACCACCGTCGTGGCCAACGGCGCGGCCAAGGTGGGCCTGCAGGCCGTGAGCCGCAGCGGGGCACCTGGAGCCATCGTGGCGGCTGGCTTTGAGGTGGGTAAGGACTTGGTGGCTCTAACCCGTGGGGAACTGTCTGGCACGCAGGTGATGGGTCGCAGCATGGAACACGCGGTCGGTGCCGGAGCGGGTTGGGGGGGCGCGTCTGCCGGTGCAGCGCTGGGCACCATGATCTTCCCTGGCGTGGGGACCCTGGTGGGAGGCTTCCTGGGCGGCATGCTGGCCAACGCGGGGGCGCGCCGCGGCATCAAGGAAGTCAAATCAATCTTCAGCTGAATTTCCTCCATTGAGCGGCCCCCACCGTCATGGGGAAAGGAGCACGATATGAGCGAGGCTGAAACGGGGAAGAAAAAGAATGCTTGGGTGCGTAAACAGGTCAAAGGGGCAGTCGCGGGCGGCCTGATCGGGCTCAAGCTTGCCGGTGTGCCTGGGGCCGTCACGGGGGCACTTGTAGGGAGCAGCTTCGCACGGCAGAGTGATCTTCTAGAGGCGGTCAACGAGGCCATGAGGCGTGGGCCTAACGGCCCGCGGCGAGCACATCCAGACGGGACCATCGATTAGGCCAGCCCCTGAGTGGCGCAGCGCGTGGCAGCACCCAATCTGTGTGTGGGTGCTGCCACGCGCTGCGTGGGTGCTGGGCGGCGCAGTGACCGCGTCTAGAAGGCTGAGCACAGCGCTGAGATGACGCGGCTCCCCACGCCCTGGCGGCCCGCCCCGCGCCGGGTGACGCCCTGACGGCCCACCTGCGCCCGGTGGACCTGACCAACGTCTGGGAGGAGGACCTGAACCGGGTCACGTTCCTGACGCGCTCCAAGGATGGCGTGTGGGCGCTGGGGCGCGTCACCCACCCGGATGGGGATCTGGTCTTCTAGTCCGCGGCGGGCGGGGCGAGCCTGATGCTTGAGGATCTGGAAGACATCTAAGCGCTAGACTTCCCACCCATGAGGGCGCAGGCGCTGCTGGAGCGGGAAGGGAACTTGTGACCCCCCGGGTCATTCTGTTCCGCACGTAACAGGGGGGGTGTCTGGCAGAATGATGGCGTGCCTGCATTCTGCCGCCGAGCAGGTCACTGAGCTGGTCAACCGGCGGGCACAGTTCCGGCCCGCGGGGAAGGGGAAACATGACGCACGAATTCCAGGAAAAGCTGTACCCGCTGTTGCCCACCACACAGTACGACCTGCTGACTGAGGTCGTGACCGCCGCCAACCCGGCGCTCGGTCAGGCGCTGACCGCCCAGCGGTTTGGCGCGGAACGCCTTCAGACGGTGCGGCTGACGAGCGCGGCGCGCGATGAGGCGCTGGACGCCCTGCACGCGGCGCAGTTGGCCGCCCAGGACGCCCAGGATGCGGACCGGGCGGACAACCTGGATGACATCCGAACGATTCTGACGCAGTCCGTGTGGACGGACGCGGCCCTGGGGAACGAGGTGCGGGGCGCGCAGTTTGATAAGGCCCGCGCGATGGCGCAGGGCGCGTTCCGCGGGGAAGGGGACGTGCTGGGCATGCACCTGAAGGTGGTCAGCACCCACAACCGCAACGGGGGCGCGACCGTGCTGCTGCGCGAGCCGTCTGACGTGCTGCTGCTGGAGCTGGAATCCGGCGCGTGGGTGTTGGCGCGGATGGTCGCGCCGCTGGCCCTGCCGATGTTCATGACGCTGGACGGCAAGGCGCTGGAGCTGGACAGCCCGCTGCAAACGGCCTACGCGGTGACGTTCCCGATGATGACCTTTGACCCGGCGGTGGTCGAGGACCTGGAAGCGCAGGTGAAAGACGCGCAGGCGGTCATGCTGGACGCCAGCCTGGACGAGATGGACAAGCTGGACGCGGCGGCGCTGCTGTCCATTGCGGGCCAGGGCGTGGTGTACGACGAGGGTGACGGGACCGGCACGTGGGCGTGGCGGGATGGGCGGGGGGTCCACTCGACCGGGTCCCACCTGTCCGACCTGGAAGCGCTGCTGGATCTGGGGCGTCACCTGTCTCGGTGACCTGAGGGGAGGGCGGCCCGCTGGAGCTTTCCCGGCGGGCCGCGCGTCTATTTTCATATGCCTAACCTCACTTTGATCACCTGTCTTAGGGTGAGTTTCCGCCCCTACTCTCAAGTGATGCCAGACTTCACGAAGAATGGGTATAGGGGCGGGGCGGTGGAGTGACCGGCCCCGGGCTTTACCAGTTGCCGATCACATCCTTGAGGTCGTCAGCGGCGACTTGGGCGTAGCCGCGGCGGGTGGTGTCGACGCTTTCGTGGCCCAGGTGAGCGGCGACGCGTCCGAAGTCCTTGACCTGCCCGTACAGCTTGGTGCCGGAATACTTGCGGCCTGCGTGGTGGCCGCGGAAGGGGACGCCCGCGGCCTTGAAGGGGTCACGACACGAAACTGACACCCCTGTACGC
>NZ_JAIQXU010000029.1 GCF_020166395.1 Deinococcus betulae
AGCAACGGCGGTGGAAGCGACAAGGGCAGCGGACAGAACAGCAGCAACAACTTTCTTCATGAAATCTCCTGAAGCGCCGACTCATCTGAGTAAGACGCCTGTGACACGGCGACGAAAATCGCAGACCTGTGAACTTTACTGTATGAAGTGAATATGAAGTTTCCGACAATGGGTGTACCACCATCGACCGGCACTGTGAGCGAAAAAATGCGCGTCGGTGTCGGCGAATCTGGTCAAAGTAAGAGAAAAATGACCCGCTGATGTGACTAAGTTAAAGTTAAATTTGTTTCAATAACAAAACTCTTACTGATTCCTGTCAGCCGCCGCTGCGCGTGTCAGATGAAGAAAATTCTGTCAGTGGTTTGTGACACTTGCGGTCTCAGGGACGTGAATATTGCTGCTCGCTCGGTTGCAGAGCAGCATGTAGACCTTCCCAGATCTTGAGCAGGGGCCGCCCGTCTCTCGCCGCCGCCCACTGGGTCCACACCGGGCCACTCAGCAGACCCAGTTGCATGGCCTCAGCCAAGCCCGCCGCCACCCCAGCCGGCACGGGATACGGCACGGCCGCCGGAACAGCAGGCCGGGTCCGATCCCTAAAGTCCGGCAGGATGCGGCTGTTCAGATCCTTCGGCGCTTCCGCACCCCAGGCAATCGCGCCCGCCCAGACCTGGCGTTGCCACTGCCGCTGTTCCGCGTTGGTGTAGGCCCCGAGCGCATGCTGAATTCGGTCAAGTGGGGCGTCATACCAGTCGGCAGCAGGACTGACCAGGGCGAGGGTGCCGAGCGCCCCCGCCCAGTCGAAGGGGGGCCGCTATCGCCGTCCTTCTGGGGTGCCCGTATGGCCACCCACCAAGCCTGGAAATGCTCCGGGCCGGTCAAATCCTCAAACTCAGCCGGAGTCAGGTCCGGTAGCCGGCGCTGAATCAGGCCATAAATGGCCCGCGCCTGGTCGGGCAACTCCATCTCGTGCAAATGCCCCACGATGGCGATTTCTCGCCAGCTGGGGGACAGGTACGGCACCAGAATCGGGCCAAATGGGTCAGCGTAGTCGGGGTTGGGTTCCCCAAGGGCCGCCTCTGGGGCAGCGACCCGCAATTGGTGTTTCTCGTGTTGGTCCATCAGGTTCCCTGCCTTGTGATGGGAAGCGTCAGCCCGGCATGAATGCTCACAGCTCCTGCCTGCCCCTCAGGTGGCATCAGGCGGGGTGCGCGGGCTTGCAGGGCACCTCTCGGCACCCCCCAGCCATGCGCGGCCTTCTGCATGCGGGCCAGCGTCTTCCCGCGCTTGAGGGGTGCATGCAGGATGTACCCCTGGGCCTCAATGCGGTCGGGGTGCACGGTGCAGCCCAGCAGGCTCAGCTGTGGGAGGCGGCCACGCTCTCCTAAAACGATCAGTGGTATCTGCATGACTCACCTCCCAGGGTCAGGGCTTACAGATTGACGGTGGTCCAAGTCGGAGTCGTTGCGTTGGTGTCGCTCCAAGCCAGGGTGCCGCTCAGGTTGGCCGCAAACTGGGCCCGCTGGGTCTGGTTCGGCCCCGCCTGACGGTTGGGCGCCCCGATGTTCACCGTGGCCAGCAGGGCAAAGCCGTCATCGTACAGGTACACAATGCGCTCCCGGTTGTTCGGGCTGATGCTCATCCCCTTCGCGGTCAGGCGCCGCACCACGGGGTCGTCAATGGCCGCCAGCGTGCGGATGTTGGCCGTGAAATCGATACCGTTGGTGGTGCGAATCGGGGTGATGCGCCCGTGCACGTTGATGCTCTCTTCCATGCTGCTCAGCGTGGGGCTGAGTTCCTCAGCCAGTGGAATCTCCAGCAGATTGCTGAAGTTCGCTGTCGCGCCGCTGGCCACCGCCGCCGGGGCGGCCTGAATGGCCACACTGGTCGCTGTGGTTGCCACCGTGATGTCCGCCGTCGTGACCAGGGGCGTGGTGCCGAACACCAGCACACTGCCGGCGGGCACGAAGGTGGCGCTGGCCGCCGTGAGGCTAGCCGTGGTGGCCGCGCTGGAAATGTTGCTGGCCGCCGTCAGCACCGCAGCGGTGACGAGTGTCGTGCCGCCCGTGAGGATGAAGGCGCGGAGCTTGGTGCCGCTGTAGGTCTTCGGCGTGTTGTCAGCGGGTACGGCGGTAGGCAGATTGGCAACGTTGCTCATGTCAGAACTCCTTTGCTACGTGCTGTGCACGTAGGTGAGGGCGAAGCGCTGCCCGGCGTAATGGGTGCGCGTATCTCTATCGAATCGAGTGGGCATGGTGTCGGCCGGTGAGGCGCCGCCGTGCCGCAGGCGAAGAGTCGGGTGCCGGTCCACCTCGCCCGCACGGGCTTTCAGATGGGCCAGCAGAAGGTCCAGCGTGCGTTTGCCAGCCGCATTCGGGGCCGCGCCGTAGAGCATGACCAGCACCAGGCGCTGCCGCTCTTGAAAGCCGTGGCCCTGAACCGGGGCGCCTTCGGTCTCGCTGGTCACGGCGTAGATGGTGCCGGGTTCGGGCAAGGGGTTGGGCACCATGTGACTAGCCACCGCGCCGGTGTCATCGCGGGCCAGCCGCACCCCTAGACTGTCAAGAAGTTGATCCAGGGTCATCAGCAAACTCCGTGGTCGGTGCGATGATCTGCACCTCAAAGTGAGCAATGGCGCGCTCCGGTGCGGCCCAGACCGCGCGGCCCAGGATGAAGCCGTGCTGGGTGCACAGCGCGGACAGTTCCCTGAAAAAGGCATGGGCCTTTTGAGGATCAGCGGGCAGGACCGGCCCGGCTGTTCGGGTCAGAGTGGGCAGGAAGAACACCTCCAGAGCGTGGATTTCTACTGCAAGGCCGCCAGCGCGACCCGGATGCGCTGCACCAGTTCTGTGTCACTGGCCACTTTACTGAGCCAGGGCCGGGCGCCGTACCCGGTGGCGCGGCTGATGGGGCTGTTGGGTGGTATCGGAAACTCCAGGGCCCAGGCTTCCGGCGGCACCGGCGCCACGCTGTTCAAGGCACCGACAACCCAGCCACCGGCCCCCTGTTCCTTCCCCAGGCAGGCCAGCAACGCGCCGCCTTGCTTGGCTGGGTACTCCCCGGGGTTGCTGCTGGGGTTGGGCAGCCCAGGGTGATGGATGCCGCTGCCCGCTTGATTCAGCTTCTCGCGGAGAAAGACGAGCGTGGTGTCCGCGATGACTTCGAGGGCGGGCTGAAGATGCCGCCGCAGCCGCTCTTCCACGTCCGGGTGAAGCCGCAGGACGGTCATGCTGACCGGCCTTCTGGCGCACGGGCGGTGAACGTCCAGCACAGGCGCTGCGTGCCTTCATCCACGATGTCCCCGAGTGGGGTCAGCAGCAGCGGTTTGGGCAGCTCGCCGCCGAACACCTCGAACAGCAGGCCGGGATCATGCAGCGGCGCAGACCAGTGCGCCACGACCTCCCAGAGCGGCACCGCCATATCGGCGCCCAGGTCGGCTTTGTCCTTGGCGTCCAGCTGGTAGGCAATGCAGGGGAACTCGCCCAAAGACGTGCCGGCGCCAGGTGTGGTGGGGGTGGGGTTGGTCGGCAGCGGTGTGACCAGCTCCCCGCGCTCGTCGTATTCCGGCAGAGGCTGCTCGCCAGGGTCAGACGTGGCGGCCTGAGCCCTGAACACGTGCAGGGTCTGGCCCAGGGCAGGAAACACCTGATCCAGAATCGGGCGGGTGACGCTCTGGAGGTCTGCCGTGGTGATCAAAAACTCACCTCCACGTCCAAGCTCATGCTGCCCTGCTGCTGGGCTTCGCGCCGATCAGCCTGAACCTGGGCCCGTAGGTCAGCGGCCAGCGCACACCAGGCATCCGCATCACCAGATTGCGCGCCTCCACTCTGGCTGGCCGCCAGTTGCACCTCGACCTTGCCAATCTTCACCCCCTTCACAGCCGCCGCGACAGTCGCGCCAGCCCGCCGCGCGGCTGTGCACGCCGCTTCCAGCACCGCAGCGGCCACGAGCGCAATGCTCTGCCGGACACGAAAGGCGCGCTCCACATTCACCCGCTGGTCTGCCGGCAGCGCCTGGTGGTAAGCCCAGGCCGCAGGGCCAACCAGCTCTTCAAGTTCGTCCTGCTGGTCCTGGGTCAGCGCCACGGCTGATCACCTCCTGTCTATGATTGGGGCGCTTACTTCGCCTGCAAAGCCGTGAGGATGCTGTCAGCCAGTGCCTCTCCGATCTTGGGGAGAGCCACCAACCGCTCACGCGCGTCAGTCGGCAGCATCTGACGGCCTTCCAGCTCCGTCACGCGGGTTTCAGCCGTTTTGGCGCGCTCCTCGCTCTTGAGCCAGATCTTGCCGCCGCGTTCCAGGCGCTCGGCCTGATCCTGATGTTCGTCCAGCAGACGGCTCAGCACGGCGTCAGGGGTCTCGCCTTCCTGCGCCAGAGGCTTGAGCTGACTCAACAGGCTGTCCAGGTTCCCTTGCAACTGCCCGTTCAGGGTCTGGGCGGCGCGCAGGTCATCCGCACTGCTGCCTGGCCCAACTTCCGCTTCCTGCACCTCGCCCCCGTCTTCTGGGGCCAGGCCAAGAGCTGCTGCCAGCTCTTCAGGAATGGAAATCGGCCCTTCAGAAGGGCCGTAGGTCTTGCCGTCAAACTGCACCGTTTGCGGCATCCGCTTTACTTTGATCATTTTCACGAGGTCACCTCAGGGTGAGTGGAGTTGAAGGCCCGCGCTTACAGCATCGCGGTGGTCAGGATGACCAGCCGCTCTGGCGCGTCGTAGACCACCAGCCCGTTACTGGCGCCCTGGGCCACGGCGTGCATCGGGCGGCCCTGGGGGGTGTAGGCGTTCAGCCAGATGCCGGGCCGGCCATCGCCCTCCACCGTGGGGCCGATGTGAGTGCGGCCCAGACCCGGCCGGGTCAGCACCGTGCCGTCCTGCATGGTCACCATCACGTCGTTGCCGCCCACCACCGCGATCTTGCCGTCCGGCAACACCTGCTGATCGGCGTAGGTTTTGCCCACCTTGATCTTCACCGTGCGGCGGTAGCCCACCAGGGTGTAGCCCTCGCGCACATCGTTGCTCAGCGTCTGCGCCGAACCGATCAGGCGGCGCAAGGTCACGATCTTGATGTTGCCGCCCGCGCTGGTGGTCTCGCTCGTTACGGCCACCCGGTCAGCCTGGCTGTCCAGAATCTGGTGCAGCGTGTTCATAGACATGATGCGGCTGCGCGTGGTGCCCACGATGGCGTCAGCGCGGCGCATATCTGTCCAGAACTTGCTGGCCGAACCGCCATAGGCGTCATTCCCTGTACGGGAAGCGAACTTATTCGCGCTGGGCACGCCGTAGTCCACCGTGCCGCCGCGCAGCACCAGCTGGCCGGTGGTTAGGGCTTCGCCGCGCATCAGTTCGTAGCGGTCGGTGAAGCTCTGGCGGATGACCTTGTTCAGCCAGTTCACCACGAAGTTGCGAATGTAGGTCAGGCCGTTGCCCGCGATGACCCCGCCGCGAATGTTCAGGACCATCTGCTGCAACTCGCGTTGCTGCTGTTCGGTCATGACGGTTTCGGCCGTCCACTTCGCAATGGGCCGGCTGAAGGCGTCGATCTCCATGCCGCCCACTGGGGTGTAAGGGCTGTCCATCCCGGTTTCGCCGGCGGGCGTGGTGATGACCTTCATGGTGCCGCTCTTGGCCTCATAGCTGGCCCGCAGCTCTTCAGGCAGGATGGCCAGCAGCGGGTACTCGCTTTCCGGCACGGGTTGATTGGCCAGGGTGAAGAAGTCCTGAGGGGTGAGGGTGCTCAGGATGGCCTGAACGGTCAGGGCGTCGCCGCGCGGACCCAGGGCGGCGGACAGCAGCGTAGCGGCCAGCCAATACATCGGGGTGTGCTTCATGACTCTCCTTAGAGGCAGGGGAAAGAGGGCGAAGGGCTAGGTGACTTACTGCTGCAGGTAGAACCGCGCGGCCTTGGTCCGCACGGCCGTGGCCAGCACGGCGGGCGCGCCGGTGCTATCAGGGAGCTGGGCCTCGTACACGTTTCCGGCTGTCACCAGGCCGTAGCCACTGGGGCTGTCGGTGGGGGCGTCCTCGCGGGCGTCACTGAACAGCAGCAGGGTGTCCAGCGACCCGTCCGCCGGCACGATCTTGCCGCTGACCAGGCTGACAGCCGTGCCGCTGGGAATCAGGCGACGGCCAGCGGTGCCGTACTTGGCGTCGGTCCAGGCCGCCCAGTTCATCGGGGCGCCGGCGCCGTGGAAGTTCAGGGACGAGTAATCGGCAATCCACTGCGGCATACCGATGGTGCGCTTCTCGCCCCGCAGGGCAACAGCAGCGGCGCTGCCCAGCAGCAGCGCCGTGAGGGTCAGGAGTTTCTTCATGGGGAACGTCCTTTCAGGGCCAGAGAGGCCACTGGAATAGGGGCGGGATGTCCGTGAGGCCTCGCTTACTTGGCCGCCGCGCCCGGTTGCAGGGGATCGACGTAGGCACCTCCTTGCGTGGATTTCAGGGCATCCGTGAGCCACCCGGACCCACCAGAACTGCCGCCCTGATCACCCGACGAACCCGCGCTGCTGCCAGCGTCCTGACGGGCATAACTGGCCCCAGAGCCAGATCCGTCACCAGACGCACTGACCTGCAAGGCGGGCAGGTAGTCGTTCCAGTGCTGTTTGGCGTAGGCGGCCAGTTCATGCTCCGCGCCCTGGGCGTCTTTCACGTAGGCCACCTGCACCTTCTTGCCTTCGCGCTCGACCTCGCGGCTGGGCAGCACGGTCAGGCCATCGGCCTTGATACGGTCGCCCAGCACGGTGGGCTTGAAGCCAGCGTCGGTGGCGGCCGTGGCCAGGGTGTCCTTGAAGCGCCGATCAGTCAGTTCGGTACTGTCTTTTGCCCCCTGGTCCAGCTTGGTTTTCACCTCGTCGGGTTTGCCCAGAGCCACGTAGGCGTCGTAGGCCTTCGCTTCATCAGCCGTGAGCACGCGGGCGTCTTTGGGCACCTGATTGGCCTTGAGCGTTTCGTTCTGGCGTTCCAGGGTGGTCACGCGCTTCACCAGATCCGCATGGCTGGACTTTGCATGAGCAGCTTCGTTGCGTGCCTGCCACTCCTCTTCGGTTAAGCGGCCGTCGTTGGCGGGTGGGTCACCCTCCCCACGAATAGCGACGGTGTGGCTCAGCAGCAGGGCGGTCAGGGTCAGTAGATTCCGTTTCATGGTGTCCCTCCAAGGGGGCGAAGATCAGGTGGGTAGGCGTCCAGCTCCAGCGGCGCCAGCATCTCGACGCGGTGGGCGCGGCTGTAGTCGGACAGCAGGAACGCCGCCCAGCTGAAGGTGAGCGGCGTGTCGAAATTCGAGTCAGAGACCTGCACGGTCTCTTCGGTGGGTGTGATGGGCAGGGCCAGCGCCACCGAATGCAGCATGGGCGGCCCCGTGCCCGGAATCGCCACCAGCAGCGGCGCGTGCGAGGCGCCCACCACGTTGTCACGGGTGAAGCGGTCGCGGAGCGCAGTCCAGAAGGAGGTCTCTGTCACGGGCCCGTCTGACGGTGTCACCCAGAGCGGGAAGGCCATGAGGCCCTGACCAGCCAGGCGCACCGCAAATCGGGCGTCACTGACATCTTCCACGTGGGCCAACTGCGCTTCATCCCCGGTCAGGGCGTAGAGCGAGTGGTACAGGCAGCCCACGAGGCCGCTCTGCTGACGATGATGCAGGATCACGGCTTGACCTTGCCCTTCGGTTCCTTCAGATGCTTCAACCAGCGCACCGCGGACCAGGGAATGTGCAGGACATGGCAGACGCTGCCACCCTCAGACACGCTCTGGGCCAGGGAGATGCAGCGCCGGTTGGTGGCCACCACGAAGCCAGACGAGAAGCACAGCGCGACGGGGGTGTTCGAGCGCAGGGCGTCCCGCAGTTTCTTGGCCGGTAGCCAGTCGGTGCTGGCCACTTCGGTGGCGCTGTCTTCCCAGCGGACCAGCACCAGCGCGCCGGCCTTCAATTTGATCGGGGCAGCCTTCTTCACGATTTCACCTGGTGTTCCTGTGGCTTCTCCCGCTCGATCTGGGCGTCTTCCTGGCGGGGGTCGTCAATCCCCTGCCGTTGGCGGGCCCGCGCTTTGCTGATCAGGCCAGCGGCCACGTCCTCACGGTCTGCGCGGCGTTCCTCGGGGCTGGGGGGCACCACGCGGGGCCGCACCAGGCCTTCCACCTGCAAGGAAGCGAAATGGCCCGGCTGATTGGCCAGCGCCGCCACCAGGGCCAGAAAGGTTTCGATCACCTCGCGCACCGTGCTTTCGGCCAGGGCCACGGTGGGTTCACGGGCCACGTCGAAATCTGCAATGGCCACTTCCCGGCTGCGCCCGCTCGCGGTGGCGTCCTTGCCCATCAGCACGAAACTCTGGCCGGCCTCGCTGTACATGTTCAGCTGGCTGTGCTCCGTCGCACTGATCAGGGCCGCCGGGCTGACCGGCTCAAAGCGCCCGTACTCCGCTTTGCCCAGTGGCTCGTCACCCTGATATTTCCCCGCCGCATCCGCCTTGCGGTAGGTGGCTTGGCGCCAGAGCACCATGCTGCCTGCACCGGGCCGGGGGGCCTTGTAGACCCGCTTGGTCTGCCCCGGCTTCTCTGGATCAGGTACCACCTCGAACGGGGGTTCCACGTTGATGCCGTAGCGTTCCAGGAATCCGGCCAGCTCCGTGTTCCGCAGAATCATGGTGCTGGCCGTGTTGTACGCCATCTGGTTTTGCAGGAACTGCGCCGTGATCAGCGCCGGGGCAGTGAGTTCCAGGTAGTGAATCCGGCCGCCCAAGTCCAGGGCGGCACCGACAGGTGGGCCTATGTCACCTCTGAGCACGCGCAGCTGGGTTAGGCCGTCGTCGCCTACCGTGCTGACCTCGGCGCACTCGCGGTCCTCAGCATCTTGGTAGGCATAGACCGCGCTGCGGGTGAGGGTGTCGGGATGCTCCCAGACCCGCACCTGTTCCGGCTGGCCCAGGCATTCCAGCCGGACATACCGGGCGATGCCGGGCAAGTCTAGGCCCGCACGCACCTGCGCCTTTCCGTCTTGGCCCGCCACGAGTAGACCACCCGCCACCCGGAAGCGCAGAACGCCGCGACTTTCCCGGCGAGCAAACCGCAGCCCTTCACGGATGGTGCGCTCGATCAGGGCATTCCACCAGCCACTCACCAGGGCGTCTGCTTCCTGTTCGAGGGCGGTGCGGCTGTCGTCCTGTTGGCGGGTAGCGCCCAGCTGCGCCAGGTTCCAGCTGATGCGGGCACTGCTGCTGAACACATCACGGGTCAGGACTTCTTTGACCGTGTTCGTGCTGGTGAAGCTGCGGCGCAGAGCGGTTTGGAACTCATTCACCATGCCCTGCGCGCGGCGTTTGTCGGCTTCGGTGCCTTCATCTGGAACACGCACCATCGGGCCACGCCAGTAGGCAAAGTTCTGCTCACCGGCGCCGATAGGCTCGCCCAGGTGATGGCCGTGGTCCATATAGCGAGCCTGCTGGGCAGTAGCACTCAGGCCAATCTTGGCGGCGTCACGCAGCTCGCCCAGAGTGGCCGTGAGCAGGTTCAGGGTCAGGTACTTCATGCTTCACCTCCTTTAGCCCGTCCAGCCGGACCAGCCATACGAGCCGGTTTCTTCCGGCACTGGTTCGATTTCTTCTTCCAGCATCAACTCGGTCAAGGCCCACACCAGCGCGTCCATACGGTCAGGTGACTTCTCGCCCGGCACCCAGGTGGTCATCTGCCCTTCCAGGTCTGGGAAGACACCCACGTGAAAGACCTTCTTCTGGACGTACAAGGAACTGACCGGCTCAGCGCGCGTCTGCTTGCCCCGACTCGCCCACACCGGCACCACGTTCACCCGCCGATCAATGGTGCTGATGGTGTGCGCCACCATGTCACCGCCGTTGTTCTTCTCCGGCACGATGGCGTCGGCGTGGTGGTACTTGTAGGCGTCAATGCTCGTCTGTGCCCACTCGCTCGGGCTGAAGTTCCCGGACAGGTCGCCCATGACGTAGGCGTTCCCATGCGCGTCCTTGCCGGCCACGATGATCCCGGTCTCGGCACTGTCGCTGCTTTGGCTGGCCTGTGGATCCACCGCCACCACGATGCGCACAAGGTCCGGCAGATCCTCAAACTTGAGGCGGAAGCCCTCGCGGTTGAACATCTCGTATTTCCACAGCGCCCCTGGCGTGTCTTCCAGCAACTCGCCTTCAAGCTCCTGGCGGCCCAGGCGTGTCCCTTCGTACTTGCTGATGACGTTCCGCTTGAACTTCTCCGAGAGGTTGCCCAGATTCTCTGCGGTGCTGCCACCAGTCAGGACCGTGGTGTCTCCCTTCTTGAGTTCTCGGATGAGCCGCACCGGGCGCGGTGTGCCGGTCAAGACCACACGGGGGTCTTTCCCCAGGCGGAGCCCGAACAGCAGGTTGCTCCACGTGGTGTCCTCGGCGGTGCCCTGGTCGGCGTCATTCCACGTCGCTGGCTCATCCCCCCAGGCACCGTGATGCTGGGGGCCGCGCAGGCTTCTGGCCTTCTCACTGCTGAAACACTTGAACTTCGCGCCGTTGCGCAGGTACAGCTCCCCCATGCTCCGGTTCCAAGCCGTGTCTATGCTGCCACCCCGCAGCTCACTTTCGTCCAGCACGCTGAGCAGACCGGACACCCCTTCGACCATCACATCCCGAGCATCCGCTGCGGTCTGAGCCACCAGGGCGAAGCGGCCCCGCGGCGTCTCCCTGGCCCACTGGGCAATGGTCTCGGCACCCGTGCGAGTCTTGCCGAACCCACGGCCGGCGAGGATGAGCCACACGAACCAATCACCAGCAGGCGGCAGCTGGTTCAGGCGGGCGGTGGCGAGCCAGGTCTGCCGGCGGGACAGGCCGGTGCGGGCTTTCGGTGCCCTGGGGGTGATACGGGCGACGCGCTTCTGGGTGGCTTTAATCCGCGTCACCATCTCCAGCATCGTCCACCCCCTGCCCCAGCACGTCCCGGGTAATGGCAATCTCGCTCAGCGCCTTGATGGCGCCGGTCACCGCGCTGATGGTCTCAGCGTTCCCACCCTCAATGCCCCGGATCATCTCGCCCTGCTTGCGGATGGCCACGGTCAGGGTGAGGTTCAGTTCATTGGCCCAGTTCTGGGTGGTGACGGTGCGCGAAAGCTCTGCGTAGAACCGCGCAAGCTCGTCATCGGTTTCGAGCAGCTTGCGGTAGTTTTGCAGCGTCCTGATCGCAATTCCGTGGTGTTCGCAAGCTTGCGCGTCCCCTCGGAGGGCGGCGTCCACCAGCGCGCGGGCTGCTTTGGCGTTGTCTCGTTTGGGGGATGCCATAGGTCACCTCCTTAGGGGTATGAAAAAGCCCCACCTCAGCAGTGGGGCGGCCCTCTCCGCCTTCACTCGGGCGAGGTGTGTTGTTGGGTGAGGCTCAGCTGTCCAAGTCTGCGGTCACCGACTGAATCAGCACCCCCGACACACTGAACCCTGTGGGCTTCACCGCCACGTCGGTGAACCAGAACATGCGGTTGTGGTGGCCCTGCACGTCGCGGGCTTTCTGCGCGGCTGTCGTGACCCACTCGTCAGAGCCGGTGAACGTGTGCGTGGTGTCGTCGGTCAGGTGCAGGGTCAGCGTGGCCATGTCTCAGGGTAAGGGGAGCGCGCTTAAGCTGTCTGGTGGAAGCGGCAGGACTTGAACCTGCACGCCCTTGCGGGCAAGCGATGAGACCGCAGGGCTGATCAGGCCCACTCAAAGCCAACTCTGCCAATTCGTTCACGCTTCCAGAAGTACCCAGCCGCACGCATTCCACGGCAGTGCGGCTGGGGATCGTCTTTGGCCGTGCGTCGGTCACACGGGTGCTGGCGCGAATCATTCCAGCAAAAACCCCCGCAGGGAGCGGGGGCTCATCAGGTCAGGTTCACTTCAGGACACAGCCGAATGTCGCTGTGTACCGCTTGCCGCTGGCATTCACATTCACGATCTGCATGTATGAGTGATCAGCAGCAAGGTAAATCTCTGCGCCTCCATCAGTAGCCCGGCGCAGTTTGGTAGGCGTAATTCCGCTCTGAAGGTAGACGTCGAGCACATAGTTGACTGCGAAAGTCGTGGCTTGAACACGCTGCGCTTCAGTGGCCCAAGTGGGCAGTTCCTTGAGTGTGTAGCCGTAATGGGTGCAGGTTCCACCCGTAAAGGCTTTTGCATTGCGACTGATGGCTTTCTGCTGCGCCGGGCTGGCTGGCTGCATGTTGGGAATAGTTTGAGCCTGGGCCATACCGAAGAGAACGACAGCCGCAACCAAGAGTTGACGCATGTGAACAAGGTAGACGTCTCGTACTCACGCGAATCTTTCTAGGGAGTTCCAACGAAAAACCGCCCAGGCGGGCGGCTGATATTGACGTTTCGTGGAACTTAGCAAAATGCTAACTGTTTCAGACAGAATTCACAACTGGTCACCCGAAAAGCTCGGCCTGAACGATGCGAAGCGGACGTTCCGCATGGACATCGCCCAAACGCACCGCGAGGGTAAGCACGGCTATGGCATACCGGACAGCGCTCTCCCGGTTCTGTGACCAGCTGGTGCCTCTCAGCAAGCTCTCCATGCAGCTGTTGTCGTGACGGCGCAGGCGGTCCAGCATCCGGCCCAGCTGCACGGTCTCCGGCACCGCGCTCAGGGTCATGTCTGTGATGACCTGGCCGATCTCCACCTCGCTGATCTCGCCGGCGGGCGTGCGCAGGAAGGTCTTCTGGGGTGGGCCACCATCGCCCATCGTCAGGGCGTCAAAGTGGCCCTGCTCCCGGAAGGCGGCGTAACTGATCTTGGGCAGCACGGTGGGGTAATGCACGGCCCAGACGCGCAGGGCGGCGTACCACTGCTGGGCGTACAGGCGGGCCTCGCGGTGTTCGGTGCGCAGGGCGGTGAGGCGCCGCACCTGAGCCTGGCCCCGGTTGACGCTGATGGGGCGCTTCGTGCGGGGCTGTTGGGACATGGGCACCTCGGCGGGCAGGGTGAGGGTCATCGGTGCTGGCTCCTGTGGTGAGGCTTGCGGGGCGGTGGGACTTTCACGCGGCACCTCGTCTGGCCAGGCGCGGCCGGCGGATCACGGGCGGGTGGTCGGTGTGGTGCTGTGGCGTCCCGCTGCTCTTCGTCACGCTCAGCAGGCCGAGGTTGTAGACGTAATGGGGGGTGGTGTCCCGGATGCGCAGCCAGCCGCGCCGGGCGCGCTGATACCGGGCGGTGATGCGCCCCCGGAGCACAGGATCATCGGTGCGTTCCAAAGCCTGGCGGTACTCGCGCTCCTGCTGGCGTTTGCTGGTCATGACTGCCTCTGGCCAACGCTGGGGAGATCGCGCTGGCGGTTCAATTCCTCACACCAATCCAGCTCGGTCAGCAGGCCGCGTGCGATGGCGGCATCCACGGTGGCGACCTTGTGACCCTGAGCCTTCAGACGCTGGACTAGGACGGTGTGCGCCGCGTGGGCAGGGGACGCCGAATTGACGCGAGTGGGCGGGCCTTCAGAACGTGTGGGCTGTCTCACGGCGGGCCTCCAAACAGGGTGCTGGTGAGGGGCGTGATGGTGACCTGCACCTGGCCGCCGGGCACCACCGGCCCGCGCGTCACACGTAACTCGTCGATCAGCGAGTCATCCGCCCAGACCCCGGCGTGCGTCAGGGCGTCTTCCAGCGCTTTGGGCAGGTTGCTGAGGTCACGGGCGCGGCGATCTGGCACGCAGGCATGGAGGTGCAGCGCGAGACGGGCGCCGGGCGGCGTGGTGGGGCTGTTCAGGGCGCGGATCACGTCCCGCACGGCGCGGCGGTACTTCCGCCCTTCCAAGCTCAGCAGGATGCGGGCGGCCCAGGGTGGCGCACCGGGCTTCTTCGGCTTGCAGGGCACCAAGGCCGCGCGCCAGATGCTGTTGAGGGACGGTGGGAAGGGCAGCGTGAAGGTCAGAACAGAATCCGCAGGGCTGATTTGGGGTGTTCGCGCTGACTCAAACGTGCGTATTGCTTGACTCAAAGCCGGGTTTTGCGCAGTTTGTGAGAGCAGCGGAGGTGGACTAGTTTTGGACACCTGCGACTGAACTAGTCCATTAACCTGTTTTTCTTGCGCTGGGACGTGGGCAACGGGTGGACTACTTTTCAGCCCTTCTGCTTCCAGGCCCAGCTTCGCCCGCGTGGCTTCGCGCAGGGCCAGGTCAGGAATGCGGGCCAGATAGGTCTCCGCTGCCTGTCGGGTCGGGAAGGGGTTCACGCCGTCACCTTCCGCAGAACACCGCTGGGCACGATGGCGGTGTGTCCGTCTGGCCATTCCACCAGCACGTTGCCGATCACGCCGGGCCGGGGCACGGTCACCACAGTGCAACTGGTGCCGCGCCGGCTGTCGTCACCCTTGCCCAGCTTCGGGCCGTACCGATAGGCCTCACCCACCGTCAGCCAGCGGTACTTGGTGGCCATCAACCCTCACCTCCAGCGATGACGGCTAGGCGAGGAATCACAACTTCCCGTTCCCGGCCAGTGCTGGGATTGCGCACACGGACCTCCGTGAACCCCTTCCGGGCCTGAAGGTGCAGCGCACGGGTAATCTGGAGACTTTCCCGCACGGTGTCCGCGAGGCTGCCGTACTGGCCTTCCTCTGTCATTTGCTTCAGGGTTCTGAGGCTCCGGTCATCGAACGTAAACACCACGCGCTTGGACTTGATACCCATCAGCCCTTCACCTCTTCCACGAGGTTCAGCACGGCTTTCTTCAGCCAGTCCGCCGGCTCCCCATACGCCACCGTCGCGTGCGTCTCGGTGTCCACGATCAGCGCCTGCACCTTCGGATTCCCACTCGCATCCTGCTTGCCGACGATCCGCAGCTCCTGAGTTGGCGTGAGGTGCTGGGCCACGTAATCCATGACCCAATCCGTCCAGCCGCCGCGCCCATTGCTCCTGGCCTGCAGCTTGCTCTCCTCGATGTGCTGCTGCTGACGTTGCAGCCGTTCATGCGTGCCGGTGGTGACGTTCTCGGCGATGGCGGCTGCGCGCTGCTCGCCGGTCAGGGTGTGCAGCGGCACTTCAGCGCCCGTGTCGGGGTGCTGCACCGTGGCGTGCGCATCAATGCTGGCCGCCACTTCTGCCGCCGCCTTGACCTGACTCGTGCTGGGCTTCTCGCTACCCGTGGCCGTCTTCAAGTACTGGGCCACCGCGATGACCTTCTCAGGCTCCAGTTCCCCGATCACTTTGGCGGCCTCTTTCAGGTCACGGGCCTGCCGTTCGTTCTCGGGATGTAAACCAATGGTTGACAGGGTGTGCGTGGTTTCGGCGGCGTCCATCAGCTGCTGGGCGCGCTGGCGAGACCAACCCCAGACCTGCTCGCAGTAGTCACCGAAGGTGCGGTGCCCGGCGCGGTACAGGCGCTGGTCCCGGATGGTCAGCAGAGCTTCACCCACGGTCACGAAGCCTTGCCAGCCGCCTTGAATCACGCCCTCCAACTGGGTTAAGTGCTGCTGCTCTTGGGCGCTCAGCGACAATGGGGTATGGACGCCGATTTCTGGCCGCGCAATCTGCTTGCCCTCGCTGTGCTGCTGCCCTTCATCGCTTGGCTGGAGCGGTTCCCGCTGTCCCGGTGGCAACGCTTTGCCTTGCAGCTGGCCGTGGCGATTGTCGCGCTGGTCCTGTGGGATCTGGTCAAGCTCGTGTTGCCCTGACATCAGCCCTCACCCTCCGGCGCGGGCTGGGGCTGGGCGGGGAGGGCGGCCAACCATGCGCGGACACGCTGGTGTGTGTGTCCACCACGGCCACCGTACTGAATCAGCGTTGTCTGCGTGTCGTGCAACAGGTCAATGGCCTCGCCCAGCAGCGCCTCCGCCCCTGCTGCGGGGGCCTGCTGGTGGTCTCGCAAAGGGGAGTTCTCTACACCGCCCTCAGCACAAAAACGCCTCAGCGTGGCCCACACGTCAGCATCCACGGCCTTACCGTGTTCTTGGCGGTACTGGCAACGGTTGGCCATCAGCAAGACGTTCCTCAGTGCTTTCTGCGCCTGCACCTCTGCGGCGGCGGGGGCCGGAGTGGCCAGCACCTCTCTCAACTCCTGGGCGCAGATACGGAAGATGTCTGCACCCCCTTCCCACCGCGCTGCCGCCTCTGCCTGGGCTGCTGTGGCCCGTGCATCCCGTTGATCGGCACTCGCCTCCCAACGGCCCAGCAGCGCCTCAATTTCGGCCTTTTTCGGGGTCATCTCGTCATTGCTCGTCATGCGGCGGTCCTCGCTTTCCAGGCGGCACGCACCTGGTCCAGCGCTTCGGGTTGCAGCTGCCACAGGCCCTGGGCGCCACGGTGCGGAATGGGGACGGGCAGCGTCAGCAGGTCAGCCATGCGCCAGTGGTACTGGCCCTCAGCGGCCCACTTGCTGGGGTCGTTTTGTGTCACCTCGGCCAACCGGGCGACGGCCACGATGCCGGTGGGGCAGAAGGGCCGCGTGTTCTCGACAGTGGGCTCGGGGCTGACGCCGCGCATTATCTGCGGCTGGTAGTAGTGGCCAAAGTCCGGCAACTCGACGCCGGGAATGAGGCCCAGGTCCTGCATCCACTCCAGGGCGTGGGCAATCTCGTCGAGGTACTCGTCGTCCGATTTGCGGGGCAGGGCGCCGCCGTGCAGGGCGAGGTACATGCCCACCTGACCGCCCATGCGCGAGGGGTGCCACTTCCGGTTCTCGACGTCCTTACCGTGCAGGAACGCCCAGACCCAGGGGTGGCGCAGGGTAATGCCGCGAAGCACTGCGCGGGTCATGCGGCGGTCCAGGGCGCCGGGCTGACCAGGCGGCAGGTGCGGGTGTGCCGGTTGTGTACGCCCACCCGCACCGCGTCCACCCGCTCACTGGTCAGCAGGGCCAGGGTTTCCAGGCGGGCCACCGCCTTGCTGACCGTGCCACAGGCCAAGCCCGTGACGCGGGCGAGACCATTCAGGCTCTGGGCCGGCTGGGAGTAGACCGCGCTGAACACCTGGCGCTGCGTGCGGGTCAAAGTAGGCAAGGCCAGTGCGGGCTGGTCCTGTACAGTCGGCGCATGACGAGCGTGCATGACAGACCGAAACTGCTCCGTGCACTTGGCCTCGCGCTGGTGGTTATTGCGGTTGGTCTGAAGCTGGCTGATTTGGTGCAGACCACGGCCTATCTCGCCTTGGCGACGATAGGGATAGGGGTGGTGATGGGCGCCGAGTTGTGGAAGGTATGGATGCAGCAAAGAACCTGGCGAGCAGTCTTCTTGGAACTGCTGGGCATCCTGCTGGTCTTGGGCCTGATGTTCTGGCTGCTGTAGTCGGGCGTTCTTCGTCATGGGATTCACCTGGGGCGGCCCGATCAGCCGCCCCGTTCCTCGGTCAGTCAGCAGCGGGGTCGGTGTCGGGCAGCTCAAACGGCAGATCTTCACCAGGCGCTTTGGGTTCCAGCACCACGCGGGGCGGCACCGGCCCGGCGTCGGTGGTCGGCTCAGCAGCGGGCACGGCCAGGCCCAGCAGGGCGCGCACCTCGCCTTCCACCTGGGGCCAGTACTCGGCCAGCAGCGCACGCCACTCCGCCGCGTCCTGATCGTTGGTGCTGTTGGGGTCACTCCACTCGCCGGGGTCACGGCCGATCTGTTGCAGCAGCTGGCTGAGCTGCCCGAAGCCCAGCTGGGCCAGCAGCGCTTCGGGGGTGCCCATTTCTTGGGTGTTTTCTTGGATGTTGGAGGCTTCCTGTTCAACGGGAAACAGTGGTTCCTGGCCTTCCAGCGCGATGTTCTTCAACTCGTCCTGGATCTGGGTTTCGGTCTGCTCTTCCAACGTGGGCTGGTTACTGACCGTGCATTCCAGGCAGTTCGTGCTGTTCACCACCAGATCAGTGCTGAGCCCCGACTGCTCCAGGTCGCTCATCATCACGCGGGTGGTGCACACCACGGCACCATCCGCGTCAATCGTGATGTTGCCGCGCAGCACCACGGGCACGTCCACGCTGGGTAGATGGGTGCCATCTATGCGGGGCGTGACTTCCAGACGCAGCTTCCCGCCTTCCTGGGCTGCACCTTTCAGCGTGGGGATGTGCTCCAGCGTGAACTTGCGTTCAGCGCGGACACCCTGCGAAAAGGCCCATTTGAAATCCACAACACGGCCGCTGTCCTTATCAGTCTTGATGTTCGCCGTGATGAAGCTGAGGCCGAAGATGCCGTAGGTCTGCATGCGGTACTCCTTCCCTGGCCCACCGGCCAGGCGGTGGGGGTTAGAGAAGGGCGGGATTGCGGTTGAGATTGCCGAACCGCACGTACTCACTGCTGAACGACAACCGCACGGTGCCCACTGGGCCACTGCGCTGCTTGGCCACGATGACCTCGGCAATCCCTTGCTGGTCGGTTTCCTTGTTGTAGTACTCGTCCCGGTAGATGAACATCACCGTGTCCGCGTCCTGCTCAATGGCGCCGGACTCGCGCAGGTCGCTCAGCATCGGCCGGTGATTCGGGCGCATCTCGACCGCGCGGCTCAGCTGGCTGAGGACCACGATGGGAATTTCCAATTCCATCGCCAACTTCTTCAGGCTGCGCGAGATGGCGCTGACCTCCTGCACGCGGTTTTCGTTGCCGCCTTTGCCCGACTCGATCAGCTGGAGGTAGTCGATCAGCAGCAGGTCCAACTGCCCGGCCTGCCGGAGCTGGCGAGCGTCCCGCGCGATGCTGGCGCCGGTCTGGTCGGTGGCCTCGAAATAGGTGATGGGCAGAGCCCGCATCCGGCTGGCCTGAACTCGCAGGCGTTCGCGGTCCATCGCTGAGGTGGTGCGCTGACGGATGGCGTGGAGGTCCACCCCGGCGGCGGTGGCGAGGGCCCGCAGGGCCAGCGCCTTGGCAGGCATTTCCAGACTCGCCACACCCACATGGCCACCGTTGCGGGCCGTGTGCAGCCCGAAGCTGTACCCCAGAGCGGTCTTGCCCATGGCCGGGCGCGCGGCCAGCACGTACAGCGCCCCAGGCTCAAAGCCCAGGATCTGATCGTCCAGATCGGAGAAGCCGGTGCTTAGCGCGTTTGGGGCCGTGCTCTCAATGTCGGCCAGGGCGGCGTCAATGGCCTGCGCGTGCGTGGTGAAACCCTGTTTCCGGCGGTCTTCCAGCGCGCCACCGATCTGGGAGACCAGCGCCGCCAGTTCTTCCGCGCTGAGGTCACCTTCCGTGGCGTGATGAATGGCCTGATGACTGCGGCGGATGGTCTCTCGGCGGCCGTGCAAGCGGCGCAACTCAGCGGCGTAGTGCTCCGCGTAAAAGCCCGTGGTCTCGGCGGTCATGACCCCGGCCAGAAACGCGGCGTTGACCAGATGGCCCCGGCCGCTCTCCACAGCGCGGCCCAGAATCAGCCCAGCATCGTCCAGCGGTTGCCCAGCGGCGTGCAGGTCATGGAATAGGCCGGCCAGTTCCTTGGTCGCCGGGTTATGCCAGGCGTCCGGGGCCAGCGGCGCCAGAAAGGCCCAGGCTTCGGGGTCCACTAGCACGCTAGCCAGCGCCTGGCGTTCCAGGTCGTGGTTCTGGGGCAGGGGGCGCGGCGCGGTCACGAGAGGACCTCCAGCGTTTTGACCTGGCCTAGCGGCACGTCGGGGAAGTCAGGGTGGTCGGTAGCGATGCCCCGGCTCAGCACGGCCAGCACAGTGGCTTCGCTGCCGTCCGGGTACCGGACCCGCTGCCCAACAGCGAGGGTTGGGCGCTCTGGGGTAGCCGTGGTCTGCCCGTTCTGGCCTGCGTTCGGGTCGAATTGCATCCGCTTGCGAAGGGCGCCCCAGGGGTGGCTAAAGCTGCCGCTCTGAATCAGGTCCACAGCGTTGTGGCGCAGCACTTCGGCTTGCCCGGCGCCAATCCATTCGGCCCAGACGAGGACCTGCGCTTCCTGCGTGACCTGGGCCAGGCGGTTCAGGCGCACCCAGTCGCGCCACACCGGCAACAGCCCGGCGGCGCTGATCGAGTCCATCGCGGCGCGGTACGGCGAGCGCGCGGCGGCCGGCGGAACCTGTTTCAAACCATCGGCGTTCACGTTGTCTCCGTTGTGGTGAGCGTTTTTTGACTGATCCTGTGAGGGCGAAACCATTTGGGCCTCGCCAGAGGCCGCGCCGTCAGGCGCCTGCCCGGCCTGGGGTTGCTCCGGCCCTTCACCAACACCACCCGGCGAAACCTGGGTCAGGTCCGGCCCGGCTTCCAGCTCGCCCGCGCCGTTGTTGTTGGTAGAAAACGTAGAACTCAATAAGGAATAAGGATCTTGTTCTATGGGCGTCAAAATGTCGCCCGGCTTTTCCCGATAGGGCGTCAAATTGTCGCCCCCGGAAACACGGCGTTTTCCAGGCGTGAACGCGGGGCGGAAGCCGCAGAGCTGAATCTCGTCCAGCTCCTGCCGGCCCTCGTCATCCCAGTGCTTTGTGCGGGCGATCAGGCCGCTGTCTTCCAGCTGCTGCAGGTGGCGCTGAACGGTCTTGACGCTGCCTTCGGTCATGGCCGCCAGGTGGGTCTGCGGCACGCGGCAGACCCCGTGGGCGTCCGCGAAGTTAGCCAGGGCTACGAGGACGGCTTTGGCCTTGCCGGCTTTCTGATTCCAGGCCCAGACGGTGGCATGGGCGCTCACAGATCCACCTCTTCGCCCAGATCCCAAGCCAGGGAGGCTTGCGCGCCCCGGAGGCGCCGCCAAGCCACATCGTTCAGCCACAGCACCTCTTCGCGGTGCCCATTGCTCTGCGCCCGCGCCGTCGTGCTCACCGGGTGCCAGCCCACCAGCGTCTCGTCGTACAGCGCGCTGGGGTAGCCGCTCAGCACCACGGCCCCGAGGTGGCCCTGCAGAGTCGCCAGCAGTTCGGCGTGTTGCGCCTGCCCCTTCATCTCGCAGTCGTACAGCGTGCCGCCCGTACGGGTCTCACCCAGGTAAGGCGGATCCACGTACAGCAGCGTGTCGCGCTTGTTCACGCGGCGAATCAGCTTGCAGGCGTCCATGTTGCTGATCTGGACGTGGGCGAGGCGCTCAGCCGCAAAGAGGATTCGGTCCGGCAGACTCTGCCAGGCGGTCATCGGCGTTTGCTGGTCCACGCCCCGGAAGCGCCACCCACTGCGGTGGGCCACCGCGCGTTTCCCATAGGCCTGCCAGGTCACGGTCACGATCAGGCGGGCCCGTTCTAAGTCGCTGAGCCCTTCAGGTTGCTTGAGGGCGTGGTGTGCGGCCAGGTATTCGTCTTTCGCCCAGGGCGTCAAGGCCAGCAGATCGGCCAGCGCCTGGGGCTGCTCGCGCAGGACCTTGAACAGCAGCACCACGTTGCCGTCCAGGTCGTTGATGATCTCCAGCGGCGCGGCCTCTTTGTTGAAAAACACGCCGCCAGAACCGAAGTAAGGTTCCACGTAAACCTTGTGCGGTGGCAGGTGTCCGATGACCCAGTCCGCGACACGCCATTTGGAGCCCGGCCAGCGCAGGACAGGTGCAAGCACACTCATGCCATGCCCCGGAGGATGACGAAGTGCCAGAGGCGGTCCACATCACTGGGCCAGCGCAGGTGGGCGAGTTGCAAGGCGCGGGCCAGCTGCTCGATCTCCTCGTCGGTCATGCAGGCCAGACCGTGCGCGCGGGCCTGCCCCACCGCTTCCAGGGGCGCGCCCACGCAGGGCTGCTGGTGGATGGCCCGGAACTCAGCGGCCGTCGCCGGGAACCAGGCGTCAACCACTGGTTGCAGTGGGTCAACAGAAGCCGTCATTAGAACGGCGCTCCACTGAACTGTTCCTGCGCGGCTTTGACTTTGGCTGCGCGCTGCTCTGGGCTGAGGTGGCTGATGGCATTCAGCAGCCAGGTGGCCTCGGCTTCGCTGAGCTGCTTGGTGCTGACCGGCCCGGTGTGCTGGAGCAGGTGGCCCCAGACCATCGCCCGCACCGCACTGGTGTCGGCCCCCATCCCCTTCGCGGCGGCCTGTAGCTGCCCGATCTGGGCGGCCGTCGCCATCGGCTCGGCATCGGTTTGGGCGGCAGGCTGCTGGGCTTCCGATTGAGTCTGAGCAGGCTGTGCGTCCGTCTTCGGAGCGTGCTTCAGGCCCAGGGCTTTCAGGTCCGCGTGGCAGGCGCGGGCCGCGTCCAGATCCGCGCGCCAGTTGTACGTGTCGAGGATGCTTTGCACCTCAGCGGCCGGTGCTACTTTGCGCACCCGGTCCGTCATGTCCCCGATGCTGCTGGCCCAGCGTTGCAGCAGTTCCTCTTTGGGGGCAGGTTGCTGAGCGGGCACGGTGTGTGCGGGCGTCCCGGCGGCTTCTTGCACCTCGCGGGTCACATCAGTGCGCCGGCCCTGATCCACCTGAGCCGTCTCACGCTGGGCCTCTTCGTCCCAGCGCTCTTCCTGGGCGCACAGAGCCACATCAAACGCGCGGCGCATTGCCATGACCTCAGCCACCTTCACGGCCATCTCTGGGCCGTAGTCCTTGGCAATCTGGCCCGACTTCGGGTAGCGCCCGATGTACGTGAAGGGGCGGCCCATGTCCTTGCGGTACACGCTGACCTTCGCAGTGAAGTGGGTCTGGTCGCTGCCCTGGTCCAGCACTTCCATGCCGTCAAACACCCCGGAACGGTGCGCCACATGCAGCAGGCCATCACGGGTCACGTACAGGCGACCTTTGATGAGCAGGGCGTGTTTCAGGATGGGATCAAGGTCGTACTTCTGGCAGACCAGCAGCAGCGCCTGGGTGGCGGGGTCATTGGGATTCAGGCCTAGGTGCCGCATCACGGCGCCCTGGTCGAAGGTCGAGAGCATCAGGTTGGCGGTGGTCTTCTCAATGGCCGTCATGCCCGGCTCCCAGCGCGCACCGTGACTACGCCGTCATCTCCACGGACAGCGGCGCGGGCCTCCAGGGCGCGGGTCAGGTGGCCAGCGCGCAGGAAGGTCCCGCCCCGGCGGCGCTCAGCGGTGCTGGCTTCGGGTTCTGGCGTGGGGGCCACGTCCGGCAGGTTGTAGGCGGCGTAGGCCAGCAGCAGGGCCAGCACGATGGCAGCGGCAGCAATCGTCATTTCAGAACCTCCAGGGGCAACATGCGGGGACCAGCGCGCTCTTCACGTGGCGCGGCAGGCAGGGGCTGGCCAGCTTGGCGGGCTCGGTACTGGGCGACGGCTTGGTCCACTACGGCTTGCATCGCCTTGCGCTTGTACTCGGCGTTGTCCATCCGCAGGGCGCCGTTCATGCGGCGCCGCCTTCGCGCAGGAGCGCCCGTCCCAGCAGCACGGCCTCTTCCCGGCTCAGCGCGAAACTGACCACGCACTCCAAACCCAGCGCCTGTACGGACAGCGCTTCACCCTCCACTTCGGCCAGCGAGCCGCGCACCACCAAACAAATCGGCGTCTTGTCGCTGGCCACGATTTCCAGGGCAATGTCGCTCAGTACAGCTTCGTGCCGGTCATAGGCCCAGCCGGTCTTGGGCGAGGTCATGCCGCGCCGCCCTGGACCGTCAGGGGCTGGAAGGGCACCGTCTGCGGGTGGGCAGGCTTCACAGCGGAACGAATCTCCTTGAGGTCCCAGTGCCCGCAGACCGTGCCCTGGCCGTCCGTATCCGCGTTGCAGGGGCCGCCCACCGCGTAAACGCTGTGCAGGGTGCCGCACTGCTCACAGCGCAGGCCGGTCACACCAGCGGCCTTCAGGTCCATCACAAGCTGGCGGTGGCGCTGATCGGCGCGGTGGTCGCGCTGCTGCTCACGGCGCAGCTGGCCAGGGGTCAGGGTCAGGTCGAGTCCGGCGTTGGGGTTCGTGTTACTGTGCGTCATAAGGGTTTCTCCTTCCGCGCCGACTTCCGAGGGTCAGGGCGCGGTTTTTCGTTTCAGCGCTGGTTGCCCGCGCGCTGCCCACGCCCACGAGGGGCGGTCAGGGTGATGGGAATGGAGATGGCCTGCGGGGTGCTGGCTTTCAGGGCGCGCACCTTCCAGGCCTCGTACTCACTGCGCGGGACGCGGAACTGCCGGCCCACGCGCAGGCTTCTGATCTCGCCGGTTTCCAGCAGGCGGTAGACGTGGTCCCGGCCCAGCTGGGTTAGGGCGCGCAAGTCATCCACGGTCAGCAGGTCAGCGTCGAGGTGGGGGGCAGGGGAGGTCATGCAGGCACCTGCTCAGCGACTTTTAGAGTTTCATGACTAGACTCAGACAAAAAAAGAGCTTCGATAGAGACGTCCAAAGCCTTGGCAATGGGATGGGCGATACTCAGCAGTGTGTCCTTCACAGCGTTCTGTTCGTGCTTGCGTATTACATCTACGTGCACGCTGGCTTTGTCCGCCAACTCCTGTTGCGTCCACCCCCTGCTATCCCGCAAACTCTTCAGATTTTTGAGGCTAGTCATACAGGTGATTATAGAGTTCTGCGACTAGTAATGCAAGCCTAGTTAGGCGTGAAGGTTTTGCAAGTCAGGAAACTCTAAGCCTAGTCTTGGCGTACTAGCCCCGAAATGCTAGCCACCATGACTATGACCCAACCTCGAACACGACTAAAACCGCGCGACATACCGGCGTGGGCCACCGCGCTGCGAATACGTCGTACACAGTTAGGTCTCTCTCAAGAGGGCGTAGCAGACGCCTCGGAAGATGGCATTTCTCAAAAAGCCGTATCTGACTTAGAGACGGGACGTGTCCACCTCACCGATATGGCTCTAGGTCGAGTTATCGCTCTAGCTCGAGCACTGAAATGGTCAATGGTTGAGCTGCAAAGAGCAACAGGCGTTGACTTAGGCATTATGGACGCCACCCTGATCGGGGAAGGCACCGCCGACGTGTACCCGCTCACGGCCGCCCTGACGCCAGACAACCCCGGCGCCGCCCTTGACCACGACGTGGTGGCCCCAGGCATCAAGAAGCCCCTGCTCCTGCAAGCCGACACAGACGAGATGCACGGGACCAGCCCCGCCAGCATCCGCCCTGGCAGCGTCCTACACGTTGACCGCTCTGAAACCTCCCCTCAAGAGGGCTTGGTGTACGTCATCACGGACCATGAGGGCGCCCATGTCCGCCTTTACACCCCCACCCGCCTCGGTCCTGTGTTTCGAGCAGAGAACCGGCAGTACGAAGACGTTCCAGCCGCTGAAGCCCAGATCATTGGCCGCGTCGTATCCGTGGCCAGCGATTACAACCCGAACCTGAATTGAGGTGGAGAAACACTGATGCAAACGTATTTTTTGGCTCGTCGTTATGCCCCCAGCAAAGCCACTCTCGTCGGTTCCGTTAGCGCTGGAACGCTACTCGATCCCAACCCCTTCACCAGTCGCAAGCGCTTCAACATCCCGGTGCCTTTCCGCCGATTCGAGATGTTCGTGCTGCAGGTAGATGGCGACAGCATGACGCTGCCAGATGGCACGGGGCTAACCCACGGCGCCTATGTACTCGTGAACCGCCGGGAGATTCTGACTGAGCGTGGCTATGTGTTTGCATTCCGCCTGGCGGACGGCACCCACGTGGTGAAGCGCCTGCAGCTGTTCAATGGACGCCCGGCCATGTGGAGCGATAACACGGAGTACGAGCCAGTACAGCTAACCAGCAGCGTGCGTAACTGTGGGCACGTGTATGCCATGAGCCTGGATGGGGTGGCTTGGACATCGACAGGCTACCGGGGAACAGGGCGAGCCTCATAGACGTGGTGGCCCTGAGCCGGAAGAAGGTCCAGTTCCTGTAGGGGAGGGGAGTCCGTGGCCCACCACGTTCTGGAAATGTATGACTGTCTCGACGACTCTGGCTGGCGCCGGCTGTTCGAGCAGAACGACGTTGAGCCACAGTTCAGCCGACACGGTGAGGCCAGAAGCATCCTCTGCATCACCTGGAACAGCAGCGAGGTCCAGCTGCACGTCATCTTCCAGATGGTGGACAGCATCCTGAGACTGGCCAAGGCGCAATGCACCCTTTACACCAACGTGATTGAGCCGCCCTACCGGATGCAGCCAGACATCCTCGATCACGGCGAGATCTTTCACCAGTGGTGGCGTGGCCGCTTTCAAAACCTTCTGCTCTGGCCTGAAGGGGATGACCTCCCTGAAGCCCTCCGGCAAGCCGTGGTGCGCCTTTTTGTGGAAGGCCGCATCCATGAGTGGCCCGCCATCGTGCCCCAGGAAAATGGGCTGACCCTGCAAGTGATCATTGACCCCGCATGGCGGTCTCGCCGCGAGCAGGACTGCATCTGCGACACGTTAGAAGCACACAGCACGCCTGACCATGCTGTGCGCGTGGCGTTTGTTGCCCCGAAGCAGTCGCCGTACTTCCCCTGGGTCAAACGTCCAACCAATGAAGAGTCCAAGAGATAGTCCTGGCGCAAGCCAGGACTAGGGCCGGAAGTTCCTCATTTACGCCTCGTTTATCCGCCAGCCTCGCTATGGCGGCACCCGAACACATTCTACTCTGAGGGGAAAATATGGATATTGATGATCAGAGAGCGATTGAGGCTAATTTCGGCAGGGAGATCTTCTTTCAAGCTCAAGCGGCACTTGTGTTTCATGAAGGCATGATGCAGTTTTTAGAATCGGCAGATTTTAGCAATAATAACTTTACAACAGATCTTGACAATGAGCTGACTAATGCAGAAACAGTTCGTATCTACTTGGAAGCGCTCGTGAATCACTCTGCTGCTTTGTCGCGAATTTTCTTCTCTTCAAAAAATCTTGCACGCTCACAGCATCTTCGGGACTTATACGATGTTGCCGACGACTCTCCTATTTCCAAGCGCGATCTTAGAAATGCATTTCAGCACCATGACGAACGGATTGATGCATCTGGTAAGCGAATGAAGAAATTAGGTGAAGAGGCTTATCCTCAGAGATTGACATATTACATAGTTGATAGCGCTGGAAATTTCAAAGTTCAATGGCATAACGGCGAAATCGACTTTCCTGATGCGGTTTCTTTGATTGAAGAGCTGAAACGATTAATCGAGAAGGCTATACAGGTTCTTAAATTAAAAGAGGCACAACCTCCTCAATTCGAGCAAGACCCCTTACCCAAGGGGCACTTTATGTACCTCGAACAAGGGACTGAGGTGATCACTCACGAGCAATACCTCAAACAGACTGGGCAAGACCCAAACATGCCGTATCCTTCCCGCCCTTTAGGGGATGATCGCACCACCTAAATACAAGAAAATCAGTTTTCCCCTTACTGAAAAGGACTATCCATGCCCGCACGAAAATCAAACGGCGAGGGCAGCCTTCGCCTTCGCCCAGACGGCAAATGGGAGCTGCGCGCCACCCTCGAAGATGCCACTGGCCAGAAGCGCCGCATCAGCCTCTACGGCAGCACCCGCAAAGAAGTCACCGCCAAACGCGACGCCCTGAAAAGTGACGAAGCGGCCGGCGTCCTGGCCGCCCCCAACCGCCACACCCTGGAAACCTATCTCACCGCCTGGCTGGACCACGTTCAGCAGGAACTCAAGCCCACCAGCCACCAGAGCTACAAGTACCTCGTGGACCAGCATTTGGTTCCCCGAATTGGCCAGGTGCAGCTGCTCAAGCTGGCCCCCCTGCACGTCGAGGGCCTGATGTCCGGCATGCTGCGCGACGGCCTGAGTCCCCGTACGGCCGGGTACGCCCGCGCCGTGCTGCGCCGCGCATTGCAGCAGGCCCTGCGCTGGGGGCTCGTGGGCCGCAACGTGGCCCAGAACGTGGCCCCACCCCGCAAGACCCAGCAGGAAATGCAGGCATGGACCCCAGAGCAGGCTGCCAAGTTTCTGGAGACGGCCCAGGGTGACGCTCTGCATCCCCTGTTCTACTTGGCCCTGATGACCGGGCTGCGCCGCGGCGAACTGCTGGGCCTGCGGTGGCAGGACGTGGACGAGGCGGAGGGGAAGCTGCACATCCGGCAGAACCTGGTCATCGTGAACCACCGCCCGCAGTTCATTGATCCCAAGACCGCCCGCAGCCGCCGGAGCGTGCATGTCGCCGCTGAGACGATGGCCGTGCTGGGCCACCAGAGAGGGCATGTCGTGGCCATGAAAGGGAAGGCGGGGGCCCGCTGGGAAGATCATGACCTGGTCTTCCCCAGCAGTGTGGGCACGCCGCTGGGCACCTACACCCTGAACCGGACGTGGTGGGGCCTGATCAAGCAGGCGGAGCTGCCGCGCATCCGCTTCCATGACCTGCGCCACACCTACGCCAGTCTGGCCCTGGCCCAGAAGATCAGTCCCAAGGTGGTCAGTGAGCGGCTGGGCCATGCCAACGTGGCGTTCACGCTCCAGACCTACGCCCATGTGTATGAAGAGGAGCACCGGGCGGCGGCGCTGGATAGCTCTCAGCTGCTGGCCCCTCGGAGTCAACCTGCTCCGATTAAGGCCAAGCCAGTGGCGGCTGCCGCTCGCCGGCCAGCAGTCAAAACAGTGCGGCGCCGCAAACTGGGGTAAGTGTGCGGGCAAAAAAGCTATTGGGGTAAAACTGGCGTATTGCCGGGAAAAGACAGGACTGGGCAGGAAGTAGGGGAGACGAAGAAACCCCGCGCTGGGCGGGGCTTTTGTTCTGGTGGGACGTGTAGGACTTGAACCTACAACCCGCTGATTAAAAGTCAGCTGCTCTACCGATTGAGCTAACGTCCCACACCGCTGCACCCGCACGAGGCGCGTTCTTCAGCGGGAGTGAGTATACGGAGGTCGGCCAGACCTGTCAACGCCCCGCTTAGCGCTTGAGGTTCGGCGGCACGTTGGGGAGACGCGGCGGCTTCATGCCTTTGCCGCCAGGGCCCGTCATGCGGCCCAGCATCTTCATCATGTCCTTCATCTGCTCGTGCATTTTTAGCAGCTTGTTGATGTCCTGAACAGTGTGACCACTGCCGGCCGCAATGCGCTTGCGGCGGCGCCCGTCAATCAGCTTGGGGTTGCGCCGCTCTTTGAGGGTCATGCTGGAGATCATGGCGTCAATGCGCTGAATCTGCTTTTCATCCACATTGAAGCCTTCAGGCAGTGCGCGGCTCATGCCGGGAATCAGTTTTAGCAAGTCGCCCAGTGGCCCCATCTTGCGAATCTGGCGCAGCTGGGTCAGCAAGTCTTCCAGGTCAAAATCGCCCGGCTTCTTGACCTCCATGGCCTTCAGGTCGGCCTGCTGAGCACGCTCGATGAGGCCCAGCACATCGCCCATGCCCAGGATGCGCCCGGCGACCCGGTCAGGGTAAAAAGGTTCCAGCCCCGTCAGCTTCTCGCTGGTCCCCGCAAAGTAAATGGGCTTGCCCGTCACGCTGCGCGCTGAGAGGGCCGCTCCGCCGCGCGCGTCGCCGTCCATCTTCGTGACCACCAAGCCCGTCACCGTGACGCGCTGATCAAAGGTCTGGGCCACGTTCAGGGCTTCCTGACCCGTCATGGCGTCGACCACCAGCAGCGACTCAGTGGGCTGCATGGCCGCTTGCAGGTCGGCCAGCTGGTCCATCAGGGCCTCGTCAATCTGCAGGCGGCCGGCGGTGTCCACAATCACGAGGTCGCGGAAATCGGTTTTCAGGTGATCGTCTACCCGGCGTTTGGTTTCACTGGGGGTCTCGCCGTCGGCCACCTTCAGAATCGGGACCCCCACCTGCCGGGCCAGCACTTCCAGCTGATCACGCGCTGCCGGGCGCTGGGTGTCGGCCGCCACCAGCAGGACGCGCCGGCCCTTGCTCTTGTAGTGGGCGGCCAGTTTGCCCGTGCTGGTCGTCTTGCCGGCCCCCTGCAGGCCCACCATGAACCACACGTTCCCCTCGGTCTTCAGCTCGGGCTGCGCCGCCTTGCCCCCCAGGGTTTCAATCAGCTCGTCGTGCACCAACTTCACGACCGTCTGCCCGGCATTCAGGCTGCCCATGACTTCCTGGCCCACAGCCTTTTCGCTGACCTTGGCCACAAAATCCTTGGCCACGCTGAAGTTCACGTCGGCTTCCAGCAGGGCCATCCGGATTTCGCGCATGGCGGCTTTCACCTGCGCCTCGGTCAGCTGGCGCTCTTTGCCCACCCGGTCCAGAATGTCCTGCAACTTGTTGCCCAGGGACTCAAACATGTTGCGAGGCTACCACGCAGGGCAAACAGGCAAAGGTGTCGCCGCCGCGTCCAGTAGGGTGCGGGGCATGTGGAAAAAGGTGGGGGTAGGGTTGGCGCTGGTGGGGCTGAGTGCCTGCACGCTGTTGCCCGACCGGGAAGCGGAGGAGCGGGCAATGTGGATGGCCACCTATCAGCAGCAGGAGGCGCAGGGGCAGAGGTACGCCAAAGCCTTTGAGCCGCTGCCTTTTGAGTTTCGGGGCGTGCGGTGGCGGGTCTGTGAACCTGGGCGCACCTGCGAGGTCAGTGTGGTGTCTGGCTCGGGGACGGCCACCGAGCCGCAGTTGCGGGCTGCTTTGCGCCTGGCTGGTCTTGAGCCGCCCACCACTGGTTTTGAAGTGACGCGCGCCCCTGCCTTTCCGGTTTCGCAGGCTCAGACAGGGCCGCTGCGCGCTGAAGTGCGTATGCCGAGAACAGCGCAAATGGGCCAGATGCTGACTCTCGCCGTCACCCTGCACAACGAAACGCGGCGGTCAGTGTCACTCTTTTCCGGGGAGCGGCCACTGAACGCCGTCATTCACGACGCACGCGGCGAAGCGGTGCGCTGGTACACCTCTGACCTGATTTCCCCTATGGAGTTCGGTCAGGTCTGTCCAACTGGTCCATGTCACTGGGACCGTCTTCAGTTGAATGCCCCCCTTGACCGCTTCAACCGCTGGCTGCCGCTGCCGCCCGGCGAGTACACCGTCACCGTCCGAATGACGCGCGTGTTCGCTGACGAGCAGGAACTCAACCTCACCTTCCCGCCGCAGTCGCTGACCATCCGCTAGCGTGCAGCCATGAGCAAACTTGTGCGCGACCGCATCCCTGAACTGTTTGGTGGGCAGACCACACCTCTGGATGACGCGGCTTTTCGTGCCGCCCTGCGCGCGAAATTGCAAGAAGAGGTCGCGGAATATCTGGAAAGCGGAGACCTAGAGGAACTGGCCGATGTGCTGGAAGTCGTGCTGGCGCTGGCCGAACTGGATGGCGTGGACGAAGCTGGGTTGAACACCCTGCGGCGCCAGAAAGCAGAGGCGCGTGGTGCCTTCACTCGCCGCCTGTGGTGGACGGCAACCTAACGCCCGTTAGGCACGGCGCGCTAAACTGCCTGCATGACCAAAGCTGTGATTGTGGCGGCCAGCCGCACGCCCACTGGGAAGTTTCTGGGCGCCCTGGCTGATGTGCCGGCTGTCGAACTGGGGGCCATCACCCTGCGCGAGACTCTGAAGCGTGCGGGGCTCAGCGCCGAACTGGTTGAGGAAGTCATCCTGGGCCAAGTCGTGCAGGCGGGCAGTGGACAGAACCCAGCTCGCCAGGCCGCCCTGCGTGCGGGCCTAACGCATGAGGTCGGCGCGCTGACGATCAACAAGGTGTGTGGCAGCGGCCTCAAGGCGGTCATTCTGGCGGCCCAGAGCATTCGCGCCGGCGACCAGCGCGCGGTGCTAGCAGGCGGCATGGAATCCATGAGCAACTCGCCTCACCTGCTGCCCGGCGCCCGCAAGGGCTACCGCCTGGGGCACGCGCAGGTGCTGGACGCCAATACCCATGACGGCCTGTGGTGTTCCATCAACGACGAAGGGATGGGCCTGACCGGCGAGCGTGTGGCCGAGAAATACAGCATTGGCCGCGAGGAGCAGGACGCCTACGCGACGGCCAGCCACCAGAAAGCTGTCGCTGCGCAGAAGGGCGGGCGCTTCACGGATGAGATCGTGCCAGTGACGGTACAGGGCCGTAAGGGCGACGTGACGGTGGACACTGACGAAGGCCCCCGCGCTGATACCAGCCTGGAAACCCTGGGCCGCCTGAAGCCTGCTTTCAAGAAAGACGGCTCGGTGACGGCGGGCAATGCGCCCGGCCTCAACGACGGTGCGGCCAGTCTGCTGGTGGTCTCTGAAGAGGTGGCCCAGGCCCACGGCTTGCCGGTCCTGGCTGAAATTACCGGCTACGCGACAGGCGGCCTGGCCCCCGAGTGGGTCATGATGACCCCGGTGCCCGCCACCCAGAAGCTGCTGGAGAAGCTGGGGATGACGGCCGGTGACGTGGATTTGTGGGAACTGAACGAGGCCTTCAGTGTGCAGAGTTTGGCTGTCAGCCGCGAACTGGGCCTGGACTCGGCCCGCGTGAACGTGAACGGCGGCGCGGTGGCGCTGGGCCACCCCATCGGCGCTAGCGGCGCGCGCATTTTGGTCACGCTGCTTCACGCCCTGAAGCAGCAGAACAAGGAAACGGGTGTGGCGACCCTGTGCATGGGCGGCGGCAATGGCCTGGCCCTGGCTGTGAAACGGGTAGGCTAGGCGCATGGCAATCCTGTGGATGATCGAAAGCACCTACCTGAAGATGGGTGAAGAACTCGCCGCCGTGACCCCCGCCCACCGCGAGTGGCTGGATCAGCACTACCGTACGGGCCTGTTTCTGACCAGTGGCCGCAAGGTGGACCGCACCGGCGGCGTGCTGCTGGCCCAGGCGGAGACCCTGCAGGAACTGGTGGACATCTTCGACGGTGACCCCTTCGTGCAAAAAGGCTGTGCGCGCTACCGCTACACGGCGTTTACGCCCGTCAAGCGCAGCCGTGCCGTGGACCTTGAGGGCGTGCCGCTGGTGGAATGAAGGCGCTGGCCCTAGCCCTAATGCTGGGCGGCGTGGGAAGCAAGGCCGGGTTTCTCGGCACGGCCACGCCCCCGCTACGGACCGCCATCTGTCAGCCGGGCGGGTGTGTGCTGCTGGGCCGCCAGACACTCCAGACGGAGTTGGGACTCACCTTTACCGAACACCGTGTAGCAGTGCCGTCGCTCAAGGATCCGCTGAGGTTTGGCGTGGATGGACAGGGACAGATTCAGTGGGCAGAGGTGAGCGTGTCTGGCCCCTTCCCAGCTGCGGCCGAGCTGTCTGTGCTCGTCCGCTTTGTACAGGCCGCGACCGGGCGCTGGGTCAATACAACCCAAGTTCAGCGCTGTCTCAAATCGGCCCGTCAGAACGCAGCACGCTCGGTCTCTCTGATCGAATTGGACCGGGCGGGGGTGGTCTGTGTGGCCAGCGGACCGAACGGTCCGTTCAAGCTGGCGGCTTCTCTGGGGCTTCCCCATTAGCAAGGACGTGAATCTATGAAATTCGGAGTGATTGGCGCTGGACAGATGGGCGGCGGGATTGCCCAGGTCGCCGCACAAAGCGGTTTTACGGTGGTCGTGCAGGACATGAAGCAGGAATTTCTGGACCGGGGCCAGGGTGTTATTCAGAAGTCTCTGACCAAGCTGCATGAGAAGGGGAAGCTGCAACACACCCCTGAAACGATCCTGGGCCGTATCCACTTCACCACCGACCTGGCCGACTTTGCCGACTGCGATCTAGTGGTGGAAGCCATCGTAGAGAACGAGGCGGTTAAGGCCGACCTGTTCCAGCAACTGGGGCAGATTGTTAAGCCGGACGGCATCCTGGCCAGCAACACCAGTTCCATTCCGATTACCAGCTTGGCGACGGCCAGCGGGCGCCCAGAGCGCTTTATCGGTATGCACTTCATGAACCCGGTGCCGCTGATGCAACTCGTTGAAGTGATCCGCGGCTATAAAACCAGCGACGAGACCGCGCGCATCGTGACCGAAACCGCCACTGCAATGGGCAAGACGCCGCTGTCCTGCAACGATTTCCCCGGCTTTGTCTCCAACCGCATCCTGATGCCCATGCTCAACGAGGCCATTCAGTGCGTCATGGAAGGCGTCGCCGAGCCCGAGGCCATTGACGGCATCATGAAGCTGGGCATGAACCATCCGATGGGACCGCTCACCCTGGCCGACTTCATCGGCCTGGACACCTGCTTGGCCATCATGGAGGTGCTGCATAAGGGCCTGGGAGACGACAAGTACCGTCCCAGTCCGTTGCTGCGCAAGATGGTGCAGGCCGGGCTGCTGGGCCGCAAGAGTGGTCAAGGCTTTTACACCTACTGACGCTTCGCCGCCTGACTCGGCTCATGGCCCACGGGCGCCCCTGTGTTAGAACGGGGGCCGATGAAACAATTCTGGTGGAGCGTGGCGGCGTTGGGTGCCCTGAGTTTGAGTGGAGCGGCCAGCGCCGCTGACGTGCGCCTGGGGCTAAACAGCTCGCTGGGTCTGGGCTGTCAGGTGGCTGGGGTGCGCGCGGGGGTGCAAGAAGGCCGGCTGGGCTTTTATGGCCAGGCGGCCTTCTGCCTGAGCAACGTGGAGGGCCGGGCGGGCGGCGCCGCGTTTGGGGTAGGGGCCAGCTTCGATATTTTCAGTACGGCTGGCCTAACCGCCTACGCGCTGCTTGGGGGCGACGTGCAGAATGGCACTGCGGTGGTGCATGGGGGCCTGGGCCTGCGCTACGGAGTCCCGCTGGTGCCGGTGGAGGCGTATGTCGAGGCGGGCGTGCAGCGCATCAATACGCCACTTCAGGCCATCTTTGGGCCGCGCCTGGCCCTGGGCGTGAACTACAAAGTCAATGTGGCGAACCTACAGGGCACCCTGCCCACAGCGGCGCCAGCAGGCGAGGTCAGCAGCACGGGCGCGCCGGCCAGCTGTCAATTGACCCCCGAGCAGGATGCTATTGGGGCGCAGACCACAGCGGCGGCAGCAGCCGAATCTGCCCTTTCAGCGGCGGCTGGGGCCTACGCCGCTGGCTTCTCTAACTTCTCCTACAAGGTGACCACGACGAGCAGCAGGGTCGTGGGCAACAGTGCCGTGGTGAGGGGCAGCGTCACCATCAGCCTGACCTCACGCAGCAGTGGTGAGCGCATCACAGACACCTACAGCGGCATCATCACCCTGGAGCGCGCCGACTGCGGGTGGGTGGCCACCGGCTACAGCCGCGAATAACAGGCAGAAGCTGGGGAAGCAGGCCACATGCGGGCTTGCTTCCCCAGCTTCTGCTTCATGGCATCATCGGGCGCGTGACTGTCGTCGTCCGGCCTCTGTACGCCAACGTCTTCCTGCTGACCACGCCGCAAGGCCGGCTGCTGGTGGACAGCGGCGCAGCGTGGTATGCCCCGGCTTTTGCGGGGCTGCTGCGGGCCTTTGTTCCAGACGCCCTGCTGCTCACGCACGCACATGTGGACCACGCTGGTAGCGCCTTTCTGGCCGCTCGCGCCGGCGTGCCAGTGCTGGCGCATCCACTGGAACATCCGGCCCTGCTGGGTCAGGTGCATGACCTGCCCTACCCGGCCCGCCGCCCAGAACTGGGGCGCGTGATTTCCCGTCTGCACCCCAAGGTGCCGGCCGCCGCGCTACGGGCCATCCTGCCGGGCGAAGACGTGTTGGGCTGGGAGGTGGTTCATCTGCCGGGGCATACCGCTGGGCAGATCGGGGTGCGCCGGGGGGATACGCTGATCGCCGCTGACGCCGTGGTGAGCGCCTCAGATGGCGCTCATCTGCCGAGAGCCGCCTACAACCATGACCATAACCAGGCGCTGGCGACCCTCAAACGTATCGCCGCGATGGACACCAGCGTCATCTGGCCCGGCCACGGCGGTGTCCTGAGCCGCGCCCAGGTGGCCGCGCGGGCCGTGCGTGACGATGAAGCGTCAGGGTTATCGGCTGGAACTGCGCGGAGAGGAAACTCAGGGCCAGCCTGAAGAACGCAGAAGCCAAAGAGGTAGATTCTCAAGGTATTCGGGGAAAGCGACGCAGATTGCGCATGCTCTCGTCCTGGCAGCGGAATCCAGAGCGGCCAGCGGTGATGACCCTTCAGCGTTTCTCAGGCGAACGAAGTCAGTGACAAGAGACGGCAGTGCCAACGGCATTTAGGAGGGTTTTTGGTCCCTCAATGCCGTTGGCACCCACTGTTGGGTTCCCTGCTTTCTTGCCCTCCTGCTCATGAGGGGACAAAGGGCCGGGGCCTCACCGGGTTAGCGGCGATCCTGCGCCGACCTGGCCCATGACCGCCCTGCCCCCCGCCTCCCTATCTCCTGGCCCGGTAATGCCGAATCAAGGCATTTGTGCTGCTGTCATGGTGTAACTCTGGCGTCCCGGCGCCGTGCAACTCGGGCACAATCTGACTTGCCAGCACCTTGCCCAGCTCCACACCCCACTGGTCGAAGGAGTTGATGTTCCACACAGCGCCCTGCACAAAGACCTTGTGTTCGTACAGGGCGATCAGGGCGCCCAGGATGCGGGGGGTCAGGCGGTCAGCCAGGATGGTGTTCGTGGGCCGGTTGCCGTCAAAGACGCGGTGCGGGGCCAGGTCAGCCAGAACGCCCTCGGCCAGCACCCGCTCCAGCGATTTGCCAAACGCCAGGGCCTCGGTCTGGGCAAAGACGTTGGCCATCAGGAGGTCGTGGTGCGGCGCCCCATTCGGTAGCGGCAGAGGATTGAGGGTCTGGCAGAAGCCGATAAAGTCGCAGGGAATCAGCTGGGTACCCTGGTGAATCAGCTGGTAGAAGGCGTGCTGACCGTTCGTGCCCGGCTGGCCCCAGATGACGGGGCCGGTTTGATAGTCCACCTCCTGCCCGTCCAGCGTGATGTGCTTGCCGTTGCTCTCCATGTCCAGCTGCTGCAGGTAAGCCGGAAAATAGGCGAGGTACTGATCATAGGGCAGGACGGCGTGCGTGGCCGCCCCGAAAAAGTTGTGATACCAGACGCCCAGCATCGCCAGCAGCACCGGCAGGTTCTGTTCCAGCGGCGCTGCGCGGAAATGCTCGTCCATCTCGTGAAAGCCGGCCAGGAGCTCGTGAAAGTGCGCCGGGCCCACCGCCAGCATCAGGCTCAGGCCGATGGCGCTGTCCAGGGAGTAGCGGCCCCCCACCCAATCCCAGAAGCCGAACATGTTGGCCGGGTCAATACCGAAGGCCTGCACGGCCGCCGCATTGGTAGACACGGCGGCAAAATGCCGGGCCACAGCGGCCTCGTCCCCCAGCGCCGAGAGCAGCCAGCTGCGGGCCGAGGCCGCGTTCGCCATCGTTTCCTGGGTGGTGAACGTCTTGGAACTGACGATAAACAGCGTTTGTGCTGGGTCGAGGTCGCGGGTCTTTTCGACCAGGTCAGTGCCGTCCACATTCGAGACGAAGCGCAGCGTCAGGTCGCGCTGGGCATAGTGCTTTAAGGCTTCGGCGGCCATCACTGGCCCCAGGTCGCTGCCGCCAATGCCGATGTTGACAATGTTGCGGATAGGCTGGCCAGTAAAGCCGCGCCACTGGCCGCCGCGCACGGCCTCCGCAAAGGTCGCCATGCGGCCCAGCACCTCCTGCACATCGGGGACGACGTTGCGGCCGTTCACCAAGACGCTCGCTCCCCCCGGCGCCCGCAGGGCCGTATGCAGCACGGCGCGGCCCTCGGTCACGTTGATCGTGTCGCCGGCCAGCATGGCGTCACGTCTGGCCTCAACGCCTACTGTGCGCGCCAGGTCAAAGAGCAGGCGCAGGGTCTCGCCGGTTACGCGATTCTTGCTGTAGTCCAGATAAAGGCCGGCGCCCTCGGCCCGCAGCGTCTCGCCGCGCGCTAGGTCGGCGTCAAACAGGTCCCGCATCGTCGTGGCCGCCAGGTCGCGGTGGTGGTTCAGCAGGGCCTGCCAGGCGGGGGTCTGAGTGATGGTCATGCGCTCTCCCTTTGGGTAGGCGGGGAAAAAGCCTGCCCTGAACGTCCGGGAGCATACCTGTTGCGCCCCCACGCCCGCGCCGGGGCTGTCCACATCCCGCACTCACCCTGTTCTTAGGGCCGTCAGAGAATTGTGCGAAGTCACCGCCTACCCTGGGTCTATGACCAGGAAGGCCAGGGACGCGGCGCAGTCGACATGGGGGGTATGGGGTACGCCCTACCTGAATGACGACCCCCGTCCCCAGACCCCCCCCCAGCCAGAAGCGGCCCGCCCGCTCTCGCCGGAAGCCATTCGCCGCGCCATTCAGGCTGAAGAGCAGCGTCAGGTCTTCGCGCTGCTGGGCCGCCTGCGCCGGGGCCGACCCTCGTAAGACGGATTGCCGCTTCATGACGGCATAGCTGAAAAGGGACTGCCCGCGCTTCCAGAGCGCAACATCTGTAGCCTCTCCTTCTCGCTCTGCTCGAATTTTACCCGGCAGAAGGCCCGGTTCAACCGGAGTCCGTAGGACACTCGCGTTTTTTAGGCCACGCGGCCCCGCGCTTATCAGGCGTCAGGGGCCGCGTTCCATTTGGCAGGCCGCCGGCCCTTCCATCTGACCTCTGGCCGCGCTTGAATGCAGCCGTCTGTTTCTCTCTGCCTCTTGCCAGTGCTGCGGAGGCTTCTCGCGCTGCTTTCTGGAGTGTTCCCATGACTGCCTCTGCCAACCCCGCTGTTTCCCTGACCGACCTGAATGACCGCGACGTGGTCATCGTGTCGGCTGTCCGCACCCCTATCGGCGCCATTCGCGGCGCGCTGTCGTCTGTTCGCCCTGACGACCTGGCGGCGCTGGTTATTCGTGAAGCGGTGGCCCGCGCCGGGGTGCCGGCCGAGGCCATTGAAGAGGTGATTTTCGGCTGCGCCAACCAGGCCGGCGAGGACAACCGCAACGTGGCACGCATGGGCGCCCTGCTGGCGGGCCTGCCCGACACAGTGGCGGGCCTGACGGTCAACCGCCTGTGCGCCAGTGGCCTGTCGGCCGTCAACACCGCGGCGCGCGCCATTCGCAGTGGAGAGGGCGACGTGTATGTGGTGGGCGGCGTGGAAAGCATGACCCGCGCGCCGCTGGTCATGTCCAAGGGCGGCGCCCCCTTTGCCAACGGCAACGTGACCGCTTTTGACACCACGTTGGGCTGGCGTTTTCCCAACCCCGCGATGGAAGCCCTGTTTCCCCTTGAAGCGATGGGGGAGACCGCAGAAAACATCGTGGAGCGCAGCCGTGAGGGGGCCTACGCCGGCGGCGAGATTACCCGCGCCGATCAGGACGCCTTCGCCCTGAATTCTCAGCGGAAGGCTGTAGATGCCATCAACGCCGGGCATTTCAAGGCCCAAACTGTTCCTGTAGAGGTGAAGAGCCGTAAGGGCGTAACGGTTGTCGACACCGACGAGCACCCCCGCATGAAAAAAGAAGGAGACGCCTACGCCCTGGCCACCGACGAGGCCACCCTGGCGGGCCTGAAACCGGCTTTCCGCAAGGGTGGCAGCGTCACGGCGGGCAACGCCAGCGGCCTGAACGACGGCGCGGCGGCCCTGGTGCTGATGTCGGCGGGCAAGGCGCGTGAGCTGGGGCTTGCTCCGCTGGCCCGCTGGCTGGGCGGCGCCTCGGCGGGCGTGGAGGCGCGCGTGATGGGGCTGGGGCCGATTCCCGCCACCCGCAAGGTGCTCTCTCGCACAGGCCTGAGCGTGGCCGACCTCGACCTGATTGAACTGAATGAGGCGTTTGCGGCGCAGGCCCTGGCGTGTGTGCGCGAACTGGGGCTGGACGAGGAAAAGGTGAATGTAAACGGCGGCGCCATCGCCCTGGGGCATCCCCTGGGCATGAGCGGCGCGCGCTTGATCGTGGCGCTGACGCACGAACTGGCGCGCCGGGAAGGCCGGTACGGTCTGGCAACCCTGTGCGTGGGCGTGGGCCAGGGCGAAGCCGCCATTATCGAGCGGGTCGAGGCGTGAAGACCGTTCCCATAATCACCGCTGCTGAAGCCGCTGCCAAGGTCCAGAGCGGGCAGACCCTGCTGGTGGGGGGCTTCGGCATGACGGGCAACCCGGTGCATCTGGTGCATGCCCTGGCCGAAACCGACGTGCAGGGGCTGACCTACGTGGCCAACAATGTCTCGGAGCCGGGGCTGAGTGGTGGCCGCCTGCTGCGCAACCGCCAGATCAAGAAGGCGGTTGGGTCATATTTCACCTCCAACCCGGAAGCGGTGAAGGCCAACCAGGAGGGCTGGCTGGAAGTGCAACTGCTGCCGCAGGGCACGCTGGCCGAGGCCATCCGCGCGGGTGGCGCGGGCCTGGGCGGCTTCTACACGCCCACGGCGGCGGGTACCCTGATTGCCGGGGATGCCGACGTGCGTACCCTGAATGGCCAGGAGATGGTCTTTGTGCCGGCCCTGTGCGGCGACGTGGCCTTCATTCGCGCGTGGCGGGCCGACACGGCGGGCAACCTCCAGTACCGCCTGACTGAGCAGAACTTCAACCGGGCGATGGCCACCGCCGCTGACCTCGTGATTGCCGAGGTCGAGGAGATCGTCCCCGTGGGCACCATTGCGCCGGGTGAGGTCCATACGCCAGGCCTGTACGTGGATTTCCTGGTGCAGGGCACCCTGTCGGCCGAACATCTGGGTAGCAGCGCCAGCGTGAAGGGCGGCGCCAAGAAGGTGGACGAGGCCCGCATGAATATGGCCCGCCGCGCCCTGAAAGAACTGCACCGGGGCGATGTGGTCAACCTGGGCATCGGCATTCCGACGCTGGTGGCCGACCTCATCACGCCGGAGCACGGCGTCAACCTGCACACCGAAAACGGGATGCTGGGTGTCGGCCCGGCCCCCGAAGACGGCGGCGCGCTGGACTACCCGGTCAATGCGGGCAAGATTCCGGTCACGGCCCTGGCCGGAGCCAGCTACTTTGACAGCGCCGATTCGTTTGCCATGATTCGCGGGCGGCATGTGGACGTGGCCGTGATGGGCGGCCTTCAGGTGGACGCCCACGGCAACCTGGCCAACTGGGCTGTGCCGGGGAAGCCCCTGCTGGGCGTGGGCGGCGCGATGGACCTGGCGGGCGGCGCCCGGCGCCTGATTATCACCATGAGCCACACTGATCCCGACGGAACGCCCAAAATTGTCCCCGACTGCACCCTGCCCCTGACAGCCCGGGGCGCCGTGGACCTGGTGATTACCGACAAAGCCGTCTTTGAGTTTAGAGCGGGCCAGCTGACCCTGACCGAGCTCATGCCGGGCGCCACGCTGGACGAGGTGCGCGCCGGGACGGGCGCAGCGTTTGTCGAGGCATTGAGGACTGAAACAGCGACGGTGTAGAGCGCGCGGCGATTGAGACGAATTGTTGAGTCGGTTCTGATTTCGACACTGCCTGACCCCCACCGTTTGCCTAAGCGGTGGGGTCAGACTGTTCCGAATACGCCACGAACTGGTTCACCTTCGCAGAGCGGCCAGAAGGAGCAAAACGCCCCTCCGCGCGTGGCATTTACACCTGCGTTCCGGGTTGTTCGTGGGAGAGAGAGCCGTTCGCGTCAGGTGTTGCCTTTATGCCCCCTGAGCCTGTGGCTCACTGCGACTATTTCGCCTCAAAGGCTAGTCGGGAACTTCTGCAGCACGGGGGCGTACTTGAATTGTGACGGAAGCAGGAATGAGCAGAAGAGCCTCCAGTTTCTTCCTGATGAACGTCATTTTTCCCTCGGCGTCCAGTCAACGCCGCAGTAGGGAGCGGAGGTCAGCGAACTCTCGTCTCAGCACCGTAGCCCAGGAGGTAACCCCCAGCTCAACCGGCAGACATGGCGTGTGCTGACCCTCAGGTGTGGTCAGTGGTCCCAGCCGGATGCCGTCCGTGTCCAGAAATCCGGCCTTTGTCCCACTCCTAATCGGACCCCGTCTCAGGAGAGTCTCCATGATTCATCTTTCGCAGCGCAGACTCCACATTCTCAGGGCCCTTTACCTCTACATCGTTGTTGGCTTGACCCTGTTCATCTTCATTCCCGCCCTGCTCAGTCCTGATCAGCCTTCACCCGCTGGCCTCCTACTCCGCTCCCTCATGGTTGGCACTGCCCTCCTGGCCCTGATGGGCCTGCGGTATCCAGTCAAGATGATTCCTCTGCTTCTCTTTGAGCTGTTCTGGAAGTCCATCTGGCTGCTGGCCGTGGGCCTTCCCCGCATCTTGGCCGGTTCTCTGGATGAGGGGACCATCACCGATTTGATTGCCTGCCTGATGGGCGTCATTCTGGTGCCGCTCGCGTTGCCCTGGCGTTACGTCCTCCATCAGTACTGGCAGACCCCCGGTGACCCCTGGAAGACGCCAGTGAAGGCGCATGGTCCCGCCTCTTCCAAGACCTGACCGCTCTTCCCAGAGCAGAGGCCCGCCCACAGGCTCAAGGTGACGGCGGGCCTCAACACGTTTTGCTGGTACCAGAGCACACGGGCGCCCGTTGGTGAATCCTGCACGGCAGCCCCGACCGCCTGTGGACGCTCATGGGCTCTCCTTCAGTCACTTTGGTCCCCTCCACCCCTCACTGCTTCCGGCCTCGTGCCCCCCGCCTTTACCTTCCCGTCAGACTGTGCCGCGCCCTGAAAGCCCACCGCTAGACTTTGCCCCATGAATGAACCGCTTCCGCTGGACCACGGTCACCTGCAACAACTCGTGACAGCGGACCTCGTGCGCCCCGACCACCTGCTGGGCGCGCACCCCACCTCCGAACATGGCGTGGACGGCGTGCGCTTTGGCGTGTGGGCGCCGAACGCGCACCACGTCAGTGTGGTGGGCGATTTTAACGGCTTCAACGGTTTTGACAACCCCCTGGAGCGCCTGGATTTTGGGTTCTGGGGCGGCTTTGTGCCCGCTGCGCGTCACGGCCAGCGCTATAAATTCCGTATCACTGGTGGCGACGGCCGCACCGAGGACAAGATGGACCCTTACGGCACCTTTTTCGAGGTGCGCCCGGCCACCGCCAGCATCATCTGGAACCAGCCCTTTACCTGGACGGACGGCGACTGGATGAAAGGCCGCGACCCCGGCTTTGAGCGTCCGGTCAGCATCTACGAGGTTCACTTGCCGTCGTGGGCCCGCCGGGACGACGGCTGGTTCATGAATTACCGCGACCTCGCGCACCGCCTGGGCGAGTACGTGGGGTACATGGGCTACACCCACGTTGAACTGCTGGGGGTCATGGAGCACCCCTTCGACGGCTCGTGGGGCTATCAGGTCACGGGGTACTACGCCCCCACCAGCCGCATGGGCAGCCCCGAGGACTTCAAGTATTTTGTCAATCACCTGCACTCTCTGGGCATCGGCGTGATTCTGGACTGGGTGCCGGGGCATTTTCCCACCGACAGCGCGGGCCTGGCCCATTTTGACGGCGGGCCTCTCTATGAATATGCCGACCCCAGACGGGGCTTTCACCAGGACTGGAATACTTACATTTTCGACTACGGCCGCAACGAGGTCGTGATGTTCCTGATCGGCTCGGCCCTCAAGTGGCTGCAGGACTTCCACATTGACGGTCTGCGGGTGGACGCGGTGGCCAGCATGCTCTACCTGGATTTCTCACGCACAGAGTGGGTGCCCAATATCCACGGCGGGCGCGAGAACTTGGAGGCCATCGCCTTTCTCAAACGCCTCAACGAGGTTGTGCACCACATGGCGCCCGGCTGCATGATTGTCGCCGAGGAAAGCACTTCGTTTGCAGGTGTGACGACCCCCACCCCCTTTGGTCTGGGTTTTGACTACAAGTGGGCGATGGGCTGGATGAACGACAGCCTGCGCTATTTCGAGCAGGACCCCATCTGGCGCAGCCACCACCACCACGCGCTGACCTTTTTTAATGCCTACCGCACCAGCGAGAACTACGTGCTGGCCATCAGCCACGATGAGGTCGTGCACCTGAAAAAGAGCATGGTCGCCAAGATGCCGGGCGACTGGTACGCCCAGCGGGCCGGCTACCGCGCCTTTCTGGCCTTGATGTGGGCCACCCCCGGCAAGAAACTGCTGTTCATGGGCCAGGAGTTTGCCCAGCCGACCGAGTGGAACCACGACGCCGGCCTGCCCTGGCACCTGGCCGACCACCTCGACCACCGGGGCGTGATGAATCTGGTGCGGCGCCTCAATGGGCTGTACCGCACCCGCAGCGACTGGCATGTGTCTGAGACAAAAGAAGAGGGGCTGCTGTGGGTCAGCGCAGATGATGTTGAGCAGAGCGTCTACGCCTTCGTGCGCCGTGACCACCAGAGCGGCGCCTGGAGCGTCGTGGTGGCCAACCTGACGCCCGTGTACCGCGAAGCGTATCCCACCGGTGTGCCCCAGGGCGGCGAGTACCGTCTGCTGCTGTCCACCGATGACGGCGAGTACGGCGGCTTTGGCACCCAGCAGCCGAACCTCAGTGCCAGTGACGAAGGCTGGCACGGCCAGACCCACCACCTGCGCCTAAACCTGCCGCCCAACAGCGTGCTGGTGCTGGCGCCCATAGAGGCAACCGTGACGAGCGACGACCGCTAAGAGCGGTACAGCAGCGAGAAAGGCACCGGGGTCTGGGCCTGAGGTGGCCCTCAAGGTTCTTGAGCGGCAGGGTTTGTGAACCATGGCCCGAGTGCCATAGGGCTAGCGCCTAGCCTTCAAGGGAAGGGAACCCTGTGCATTGGCCCTCAGTGGCCCGGACTGCACGGATACGGACCTCGATTGAATTGAGCAGAATGCCAGGTGGAATCTGAGCGGACTCGGAAAGCTCCGCAGCAGGGGGAGAAGGAACAGATGCAGATTTCGCGGTATGGAAGCGCAGACGGTGCCTTTTCGGCTGAGCTGTAATTAAGTGGAATCCGCATGAGAGGAGGGGTCAGGGCGGTCAGCACAGGCAACAAGCGGGGGGAATTGGGCGTCCTGGCAGCTTCCTTACGGAGCCTGGGATGGTGGCGGTGGATGTCGGCGCACTCGCTCGCTTCTGCGCGCGCGGCCTGGGCCGCTTCCTGTGGTCTCATGCGGGCATGACCCCTCCTGACCCTGCCCCCCGCCCGGCGCCGGATGGCCTGACCATCCTGAGTTTTGCGTTGCTGGCGCTGCTGGCTGCTTTGCTGCTGTGGCCGCTGCTGACTGGTGGCGCGCTGCCCAGCTCCGCTGTGGTGGGCGGGGTGCTGCTGGCCCGGTTGGGGGTCCAGGTGCTGCGGGCCCGCCACGATGAACGCCTGCGCCGCCCGGCCAGCTGGGCCATAGATCTGCTGCTGATCGCCCTGATTTTTGGTCAGATCAGCCGTCAACCGAGCTGAGACGAGGAGACTCCTCGCTCGGCTTCGACACTGCCCAAGTGCAGTCGAAGACTACGGCAGTGTGATTCAACATCATTCCCACTCCAGACGAGGACAGTACAGAACGTTCTGCGCCTCACCTGCCCATCGAACCTCAGGAGCAGAGTGGGGCCATTCTACGGGGAGCCCGGCGACTCTTCGCCTTGCCATGTACCCGAGCCAGTGGGTCAGCTGTGCTGCTGGTGCTGACCCACAGCGGTTTGGCTTGAACTGATTGTCGCAGCCCAACGTCACGACGGTCTTAAGAGCCTGAAGGTCAGATGTGAGCATAGGCACAGTTGTCCAGCCCGTTCTAACCTCGCGTCAGGATGGCGCGGGCACAATGGCGCGCGTGACCCTTGCCAGTCTGCTGGGGGCGGCGCGCCCCACGCACAGACTGCACAGGACCTATCAGCGCCTGCTGGGCGCCGAGGTGGCTGTGCAGATCGTGGCCGGCACCCGTGAGCAGGCCGAGCAGGCGCAGCAGGACGCCCTGAACGAAATTGAACGCCTGAGCGCTGTCCTCAACCGTTTTGACCCCAGCAGCGAACTGCGGCGCTGGCTGTCTTTCCCCGGCGCCGAGTGTGTGCCCCTGAGCCTGGACCTGACGGCCGTCCTGCGCCTGACCGACCACTGGCGCCTGCAAAGTGGCGGGGCACTGCATCCCGGCGCCGACGCTTATGGTCCCCTCTGGGCGCAGGCTGTGCGTACCGGCCAGCTGCCTGCGCCAGGACAGTTGCAGCGTCTGGCCAGCGCTCTTCAGGCGGCGCCCTGGACCCTGCACGCGGACGGCACGGCCACGCTGCACACCCAGGAGCCGCTCGGCCTGGACGCCCTGGCCAAAGGCTACATCGTGGACCGGGCCGCCGCAGTGGCCTCGCGGGGCAGTGGGGTGCGCAGCGTGATGGTGAACGCCGGGGGCGACCTGCGCGTCGTGGGCAAAGCGGCCCTGAAGGTGCTGGTGCCCGACCCCTTTACCGCCCGCGACGGCGCCCCGCCTGCGGCGCAGGTGCGCCTGAAAGACTGTGCCCTGGCCACCAGTGGTAGCGCCCAGCGGGGCTATCAGGTCGGCGAGCAGTGGTATTCGCACCTCTTTGACCCGCGCACCGGCTGGCCTGTGCAGGCGGTGCCCGGCGTGACGGTGACCGCTCCGGACTGTGCCACGGCCGACGCCCTGGCCACGGCGGTCAGTGTCATGGGCGTGCAGACGGGACTGGCCTGCGTGGACGCCCAGCCGGGCTGCGCCGCTCTGCTGGTCACCGCTGACGGCCAGCGGCACCCCAGCCGGGCCTGGCGGGGGCGTCTGCTGGCCCGCCGTTAGGTCCAGCTGGCTGCTCTGGCTGTGGGGCCCAGGGCTATCCTGCCGGACATGAGCGCCCCGCATCCCCTGACCCCCGAACAGGTCACTGCCTTCTACGACGCCCACCGCACCGTTCGCCTGTACCGCACGCAGCTGGACGGCTCGCCGCTGCCTTTGCTTGAAGCCCACCTGGAGGCCATCCTGCACGCCGCGCAGCGCGCGCCTACCGACGCCACCGCGCAGCTGTATTCCCTGATTCGCCTGACCCGGCCCGAGGTGCGTGCGCAGGCAGCGGCCCTGACGAACAACGCCCACCTGGCCACTGCCAGTGAGGCGTTTGTGGTGTGTGCGGATGTCCGGCGCACGGCGAGGGTGCTGGAAGTCAGTGGGCGCGCGGCGGGGCACTGGCCTGCTGTCGCGGTGCATTTTGGGCTCGGAGACGCCGTGATGGCGGGCACCAACCTGCTGACGGCGGCTGAACTGCTGGGCTACCAGGGCTGCTGGATTGGCGGGGTGCTGAACGGCCTGGACGGTCTGCTGGACCTCCTGAAGTTGCCGACTGGCGTGCTGCCCTTCGCGGCGCTGACGATTGGCCTGCCTGCCGAGGCCCCGCCCCAGCGCCCACGGGTGCCCCGTCCTCTGGTCATTCACACCAACGAGTACCACGACGGCACTCCCGAACAGTTACACGAAGCGGTGGCCGTGATGAATCCGATTGCGGCGCGCGGGGACAAGCCCGGCGACTGGGCGCGGCTGCTGGGAGCGTACTTTGGCGTGGGCGGCGGCATGGAGGGCCGAGAGCCGCATCTGGTGGCCGCCCTGAAACGCCAGGGGCTGTGGGCGGGTGGCGAGGAGGAAGGGACCTGGAGACCGGCGCAGCCAGAGCCAACAGGGGAGAACGCGGGCTGACGGGCAGGGTGTCTATAAACGGGTGGCTTTGTGAGGCCAGAGCGACAGAAGGCCACCCTCAGAGCCTCATGGCCGCGTGAGCAGAGCTTCTGCGTGATGGCTGGAGTGGTCTCTCGCACTCCTGGCGACGGAGACGGACCCCCGAGCGGTCAGATTCGTCCAAACCTCATAGCGGCGACTCAGTTCGCTTTGGGGCCGGGGACGCCTCTCCATACCGCCTACGCCACGGGCTCTTGCCGAGCCTCTCTCTTGCGCCTGAGAGACGGTTGAGGCTGACGCCCCTTGGCTGCACTGGGCTTCAACACCAGAGAACGACACTGCAAAAAAGGAGATCGTCTCTTCAGGTGTGGCGTTGGCGCGCCAGTTCTGGTTGATCTCTGGACGGCGGGCCAGGTCAGACACCCGCACGGGGCCTCCCCCTGGCCCGCCCCTACAATGGCCGCGTGAGCGCCCCGAAGCCTGCCCCCACCCCCGACCTGGCCACCCTGGCCGCCCGCGCAGGCGAGGAAGCCCGCCCCAACCGCTCGGCGCCGCTGGTCGAGCCGATCTACCAGAGCACGGTGTACGCTTTCGCCGACTTGGACGACCTGGACCGCGCCATGAGCGGCGAGCAGCCTGCCAGTTTCTACTACCGCAACGGCACGCCCAACGCCGCCACCCTGGAACGCGCCCTGGCCGCACTGGAAGGCACCGAGGCGGCGCTGGTGGCGGGCAGCGGCATGGCGGCCATCAGCGCGGCGCTGCTGGGGGTACTCCGGGCTGGGGACCACGTGATTACCGACGCCCGCGTGTACGGCGTGACCTACGCCCTGCTGGCCGAGGAATTCCCACGGCTGGGCATTGAGGTGTCGTTTGTAGACGCCTGCAACCATGAGGAGGTCGCGGCCGCCTTCCGTGAGACCACGCGCGTGCTTCACGTCGAGAGCCTGACCAATCCCCTGATGACGGTGCCCGATCTGCCGGCCCTGGCCGCGCTGGCCCATGAACACGGCGCGCTGCTGAGCGTGGACAATACCTTCGCCAGTCCCGCCATGCTGCGCCCTGCTGAACACGGCGCCGACCTGGTAACGCATTCGGTGAGCAAGTACCTCAGCGGGCACAGCGCGGCGTTTGGGGGCGTCGTGTGTGGCCGCGCCGACCTGGTGGCCCTGGCGCGCACCCGCCTGCTGCGCCTGGGCGGCACCATGAGCGCCTTTGACGCCTGGATGACCCTGCAAGGTCTGAAGACCCTGGGCCTGCGCATGCGCGCCCACAGCGGCAACGCGCAGGCGGTGGCCGACGTGCTGGTCAACCATCCGCGCGTGAAGGCGGTGTACCACCCAGGCCTCAGCGACCATCCGCAGTTTCACCTGGCGATGGACCTGTTCCCAAACGGCTTCGGCGGCATGCTGAGCGCCGAGATTGAGGACGCGCCCGGCTTCGTCAAGGCGCTGGCGGGCCGCATTCCGCTGGCCCCCAGCCTGGCGGATGTCGTGACCACGCTGTCGTGGCCCTGGGGCACCTCTCACCGCCCGCTGCCCGAGCCCGAACGCCGCCGCCTGGGCATTACGCCGGGCCTGCTGCGCCTGAGCATCGGCATTGAGGACATCAGTGACCTGCTGGGCGAATTTGAAGCGGCGCTGGAGGAGTAATACGGACTCTGTTTGAATCGAGCAGAATGCCGGGTGGAATCCGAGCGGACTTGGAAAGCGGCGCAGCAGAGCGAGCAGCAACAGATGCGGATTTCGCGATATAGAAGCGCAGACGGTGCTTGTCCGGCTGTGCTGCAATTAAGTGGAATCCGTATAAGCACAGAGAAGAGGCCCAGACGCAAAAGGTCTGGGCCTCCTCCTCTTTGGTTCGCCTTACGCTAGCGCTTTAATCACGGCGTTAGTGAATTCATCGGTGCCGGCGGTGCCGCCCAGATCGCGGGTACGGGGGCCTTCGGTCAGCACCTTGTTCACGGCGGTGTCGATGCGGCGGGCCGTCTCGTGGTCGCCCAGGTGGTCCAGCATCAGCACGGCGGCCAGGATGGTGGCGGTGGGGTTGCTGACGCCCTGCCCGGCGATGTCCGGCGCGCTGCCGTGAACGCTTTCAAAGATGCCGAACTGGTCGCCCACGTTCCCGCTGGCGGCGATACCCAGCCCGCCCACCAGCCCGGCGGCCAGGTCTGACAGGATGTCACCGAACATGTTGGTCATGACCATCACGTCGAACTGCTGGGGGTTGCGCACCAGCTGCATGGCGGCGTTGTCCACGATCATGGTGCTCGTGTTCAGGCCGTCCACCGTGGCGGCGTGGTCCAGAATCGTGTTCAGGAACAGGCCCTGCGTGACGGGCAGCACGTTGGCCTTGTGGACCACTGTCAGGCGCTTGCCACGCTTCATGGCGAGGTTGGCGGCAAACTGGCCGATGCGCAGGCTGGCGTCCTTGGTAATCACCGTGTCGGCAATGGCGGTGTCGCCGTAGCGGCGCTCCTGCTCGACGTACAGGCCCTGGGTGTTTTCCCGGACGATGACCAGGTCCACGTTTTCGTAGGCGCCGGGCACGGGGCGGGTTCTGGTGGGGCGCACGTTGGCGTACAGCCCGTACTTCTGGCGCAGGTGGCGAATGGCACCGAAAAAGCCGGCGGGCTTTTCGCCGCTGGGGCTGGTGGCCGCGCCGAAGAGGGTCGCGTGGGTGTTTTCCACGGCGTCGTACGTAGCCTGGGGCACGCTGGTGCCGTGGTCGAGGTAGTACTCGTAGCCGGCTTCGGCGTCAATGTATTCGGCGCTGAAGCCAGCGGCGTCCAGCACACGGCGGGCGGCCGGAATGACTTCGTGGCCGATGCCGTCGCCCTCAATCAAGCAGATGCGGTAAGTCGCCATAACCTGAGCAGTGTAAGCCAGGAAGGTGAAGCGCTTCACCTGTTTCTTAAGGTGTTCGGCGTTACCCGGCGCGTGACGCGAGCAGCTGAGCCGCCAGGTCTCGGGCCAGCAGCGGCCCCAGCAAGAAGCCCTTGCTGCCCAGCCCCGTCAGCCGCCAGGTGCCGTCCGGCTGCCGTCCTGTGCTCACCCCCGAGAGCCGCGAGCCAGTCCAGCGGCCGGTCACCTGCGCCCCTCGCAGGTCTGTCAGCCGCAGGCCCTTGCCCAGCAGCCAGCCCAGAGAAGGGAGGGGCAGCGCCTCAGGGTGCCAGGTGGGGGCGGGCGTCTCAAACGTGGCGCCCAGGACGCCCCCTTCCCTGGCCGGAGCCAGGTAAGCCCCGAAACTCACGGGGGTCTGCGTGACCGCGCGGTCCAGCGTCAGCAGCGTGCCCATGCGGTGCGTGGCCGCCTCGCCCGCCCAGGCCACGCCTGCCGAGCCCCCGCAGAACACCACCGCGTCGGCCTTCAGCTGGCCGGCCCTGGGGCAGTGAACCTCCTGAGCATTCCACCCTGACGCCCTGTCCTGCACGACCCGCGCGCCACTGGCCGCCAGCAGCGCCGCCGTCAAGGCCCGGCCGTCCAGCCAGCCGCCGCCTGGGAGAGACAGCACATGCGCCCAGCCAGGGGCCAGAGGCTCCGGCGAATCTTCCGGGCGTAGCCAGGCGCGGGCCAAGTCGGGCGGCAGGTTCCGTTCAAAGCGGGCGCGCGCCTTATCGTCTGGCACCGGGCGCAAGACGCCGCTCTGGCCGTGCGGCACGGCAAAGCCCTGCGCCTCCAGGTCCCTCACCAGCCTCCAGGTAAAGCCCATGCCTGCCAGCGCCTGTGGGTCCACCCCGCCCGATTGCCCCCGCACCGGGTTGACCAGCGCGCTGGGCACCTGGCTGGCCGTGTGGGCGCCCGCATCCACCACCGTCACGCTGGCCCCACCCCGCGCCAGACAGTAGGCGGCCGACGCCCCGGCGATACCGGCCCCGATAACGGCAATGTTCAAGGCGTTGTGTCTCCTGCGGCCCGCACCTCATGACCCGCCGCCTGGACGGCCCGCAAGCACTCCCGCTTGCCGGGCGCGCCTGGGCGCCGCTCGACCCGCAGCCCCGCCGCCGTCAGCGCCCGGCGCACATGCCCGGCCGCGCTGTAGGTACCCAGCACGCCGCCAGGGGTCAGCGTGCCCGCCAGCCGCGTCACGAAGTCGGGGGTCCAGACCTCTGGATTGCGCGACGGCGAAAAGCCGTCCAGATACAGGGCGGTGGCCCATCCCGGCGGCAGGTCGGCGCTCAGGACATCGGCAAAAGTCACCGTGGCCCGAATGCCCGCTGCCTCAACCTCCAGTTCACCGCGTCCGCCGCCCTCCTCTGGCCAGGCGGCCAGCAGTGCCGCCCAGACGGGGTGGTCGGCCCCCTGGCCGTCTTCCCCGGCCACCGCCCGCAGCACCGCACGCGGGGCGGGGTCAAATTCGTAGGCGCGGTAGTGCAGCGGCGCGCCCCTGGCCGCCGCGTCGGCAACCGTCGCCCGGAAATTGACGCCCAGCCCGAAGCCCACCTCTAGCACGCGGGGGGCCGGATGGTCATGCGTGCCGGTGCCTTCCACAAAGACATGCCGCGCCTGGGCCGCCGCGCCGTGCCGGGACCCGTAGGCCTCGCCGTAGCGGGCGCTGTGGGCGGTGCGCGAACCGTCTGGGGTCAGCAGCACGGCAAAGGCGGGCGTCTCATCGCGGGTCATAGAGGCCAGGATAGGGGGTGTGGGGACGGCGTCCCCCCAGCTGTCCGGGCGCGGCCGCCATACTGCCTCCATGAGCCTCCCCCTGAACGTCATCATCGGCGCTGGAAGTCAGGCCTGGCCCGGTTGGCTCCCCACGCAACGAGGCCAGCTCGACCTCAACAACCGCGCGAGCTTTGAACACTATTTCGGTGATCGCCGCGCCGATGCGTTTCTGTGTGAGCATGTCTGGGAGCACCTCACACTCGAACAGGGGCAAGCGGCCGCGCAGCTCTGTTTCGACTTTCTCAAACCAGGCGGCTTCCTCCGCTGCGCGGTTCCTGACGCGAATTTTCCAGATGAGGCGTATCAACGCACCGTGCAGGTCGGTGGCCCTGGCCCAGCCGATCACCCCGCCGCCGATCACCAGATCGTATATGACGCCTGCCAGTTCAAGGCCGTATTTGAGGGCGCGGGCTTTGAGGTGGAGCTGCTGGAATACTGCGATGAGCAGGGCCGCTTTCATTACCACGGCTGGGACGTTACGGCGGGGCCGATCTACCGCTCACTGATGCTTGACCACCGCAACCGTGACGGCAAGCTCGGCTGTGTCTCCATCATCCTGGACGCCAGGAAACCCGAAGAGGCGTGACTTGACCGCCTGCGCAGCGCAGGCCATTCAGCTGCACAGAAGGCAGCAGAGGGGCCAGCGGGCCGGAAGTGTTCATGGCGCCTGGCTTTCCTGCTCCCCCCAGGCATCCCCACCTCAAAAAGGCTTACACTCCCTTGACTCACTGTCTGTCCGCTGCGGCGTGCGTTGATCGGCTTCTCCGGTGGCCCCCGGCGCCCTTGCCGGGAAAGGTCCGGTGTTTCGTGCCCATTCGCGTTGTCAGTCTCGCCGCGCACAGCGGCGCCGGAAAAACCACGCTGGCCGAGGCCTTGCTGCACCGCAGCGGGGCCATTTCGCGCCCTGGCCGCGTGGAGGACGGCACCACCCACAGCGACCACACCGACGCCGAAAAGGCCCACGGGTTTTCCATTCAGACAAGTGTGCTGCGCCTGCCCCACGCCGGAACTGACCTCACGGTGCTGGACACACCGGGTTACGCGGACTTTGTGCGCGAGATTCGGGGCGGGATTCGTGCCGCCGACTCGGCCCTGGTGCTGGTGAGTGCCGTGGGCGGCGTGGAGGTCGGCACCGAGCGTGTGTGGGCCACCGCCGACCGCTTTGCCATGCCGCGCCTCGTGGCCGTGAACAAGATGGACCGTGACCGCGCCGACTTCTACGCGGTGCTGGCCGACCTGAAAGCCAGTCTGCCGGGGCCGGTGGCCGCCGCCTGGGTGCCGCTGGGTCAGGGGGCCGACTTCCGGGGGGTGGTAAACGTCCTGACCGGCGAGGCCAGCCCGCCCCAGGATGTGCCCCCCACCGTGCAGGCCGAGGTGCGCGCCGCTCGGGAGGCCCTGACCGACGCCATTGTCGAAACCGACGACGACCTGATGACCCGCTACCTGGACGGTGAAGAGGTGGGCACGGGGGAATTGCAGGCCGCCTTGACCCGCGCGGTGCATGCAGGCACCCTCTACCCGGTGCTGCCTGTCAGTGCCGTGACCGGGGTGGGGCTGGACAGCCTGCTGGACCTGCTGGTCACAGGGTTGCGCTCGGCGCAGGAGCGTGGCCCGTTAACAGGAGTAGACGGCCAGACGCGGGAGCCTTCTCCAGACGCGCCGTTCAGTGCGCGCGTCTGGCGGGTGTCGGTGGACCCCTTTGTGGGCAAGCTGGCCTACGTGCGGGTCTGGAGCGGCACCCTGCGCCCCGGCGACACGGTGCAGAACACCACCCAGGGCGCCGAAGTGCGGGTGGCCCACCTGTATATCCCCAGTGGCAAGGACCTGACCGAGGTAGCCGAGTTGCCGGCGGGCAGCATCGGCGTGCTGACCAAACTGCCGGACCTGCACGCCGGCGACACCCTGGCCGACCCGGCACAGCCTGTGCAGTATGACCCCCTGTGGCTGCCGGACCCCGCGCATACGGTGGCCATTCACCCGACGACGCGCGCCGACGAGGACAAGCTGGGGGCCGCCCTGGCCCGGCTGCGCGAGGAAGACCCCACCCTGCACTCCACGCGGGAGCCGCAGACGGGCGAACAGCTGCTGTCAGGCATGGGCGACATGCACCTGGGCATTGCGGTCGAGAAGCTCTCGGCCCTGGGGGTCAACGTGACCACCAGCGCGCCGCGCATTCCGTACCGCGAGACCATTCACGCCCGCAGCGAGGCCCAGGGCAAGCACCGCAAGCAGAGTGGCGGGCACGGTCAGTATGGAGACTGCCGCCTGCGCATCGAACCCGGCGACGGCTTTGGCTTTCGCAGCGCGGTGGTGGGGGGCGCCATTCCGGGCAAGTACCTGCCCAGCATCGAAAAAGGTGTGCAGGACGCCATGCAAAAAGGCTCGTTGGCCGGCTACCCGCTGCAGGACCTGCACGTGACAGTGCTGGACGGCAGCTATCACGACGTGGACAGCAGTGACATTGCCTTTCGCACGGCGGGCAGCCTGGCCCTGAAAAACGCTCTGGAAGGCGCCCGGCCGGGGCTGTTAGAGCCGGTGGTGCAGTTGAGGGTAAGGGCGCCCGCCAGTTTTACCGGCGACCTGATCAGTGACCTGCAAACCCGGCGCGCGCGCGTGCAGGGCATGGATACCAGCGGCACAGTCATGACGGTGACCGCCACCGTGCCCCAGGCCGAGCTGCAAAACTACAGCGCCGACCTCCGTTCGCTGACCGGCGACCGGGGGGCGTTTAGCGTGAAACCCCAAGGCTATCAGCCGGTGCCAGACCACATTGCCAAGAAAATTATTGAGGAGCGGAAAGGGGAGTTGGCGGGGACGTGAGCGTCTGAGAGCGGTTTTTGGCGCTCTGGAGACGACGTGAGGAGCGTTTATAGATAGGGGTTGAAGTGGACTGAGGCGATGCTGCTCTTTCAATACAGCGGAGCACCGCTGTGATGGAGCCCGAACTGGGCGACTGCTGAAACAGCCCTTCAGCTGCTAGACCAGCACACAGGACTGTCTTGAACGTCCCCCCAGATCGCTCGGCTGAGGTTTACCCCAAGTCAAAACCCGCCACTGGGGCGGGTCTGGTGGGAGGGCGCTGCGCGTCAGGCCGTGCCCAGACCGCTGCCTGCACCTTGCAGGGCCTTGGCCAGTGCCTGCAACTGCTCGCCGGTCTTGCCTTCCACATGGGCCGCGGCGCGGGCAGTGGACTCGCCCAGCTTGGTCAGCAGCTCGGCAATCTTCTCGCCGTCGGGGGCGTCACTTTCTAGTTGGCGGCGCAGTGCACCCAGGTCGGCGTGAATGGTTTTGGCGCCGCGCCAGTCGGCGTCTTCCAGGCCGGTTTCCCAGCGTTCAATGGCCTGCACGCCTTTGGCGGGGTCCAGGTCGGTCAGGTTGCCTTGCAAAACGTCGAGGGTCGGGGCAATTCGCGTGGGCATGGGGAAACCTCCTCAAAGGGAATGGTCAGCCGGGGCACTTCCCTGGCGGCACGCTGGATACCATGCCCCAGCGCCTGGCGGGCGGAGTGTACGCCCCGGCCCTTTGTGCCATTTCCATGAAGCGTTCCGTGCTTACACTGACCCATGAGCCCGTCTCTGATTCTGGTCAATGGCGCCTCCAGCGCGGGCAAGAGCACCCTCTGCCGGGCGTTGCGTGACGCCCTGCCCGGCGCTTTTTTGCACTTCAGCCTGGATTTTTTTATGTTCGACGCCCAGGTGCTGCCCCGCACCCCGGAAGGCCGCCTGCGCGACTGGGCCACGCTGCGCCCCAGGGTCTTTGAAGGGTTCCACCGCTGCCTGCCGGCCCTGCTGACCGCCGGCAACGACCTTGTGGTGGACTACATCATCGAGACGCCGGCCATGTGGGCTGAGTTCTCTGCGCAGTTGGCGGGGTTCGATGTGTTTCTGGTGGGGGTGCAGTGCCCAGTTGAGGAGCTGGAGCGGCGAGAAATCGCGCGCGGCGACCGGGGTCTGGGGGACGCCCGGCGCGACGCCGAAACCGTTCATACCTTTACGGCCTACGACCTGACGCTCGACTGCGCGGCTCCGCTGGCGCAGAACGTGGCGCGCGTCAGCCAGGCGTGGCAGAACAGAGAGGCGGGCGCCTCCAGGGCTTTCCTAGGAGAGCGCCCGCCCAGCCCGTCCTCTTAAATCAGGCTCAGCTGCTCGCCGCCGGCCAGGTGGGCCAGGTGCTCGGGCAGGCTGCCCGGCTTGTCCATCACGATCTGCTCGGCCTTATAGCTGCTGCGAACCAGCGGCCCCGACACGACTTCCAGGAAGCCCAGGCTCATGGCCTCGTCGCGGATTTCGTCAAATTCGGCAGGCGACACATACCGCTCGACAGGCAGGTGGTGCATGGTGGGGCGCAGGTACTGCCCAAAGGTCAGCACGTCCACGCCCGCTGCGCGGCAGTCGCGCATGGTCTCGCGCAGTTCCTCGCGGGTTTCGCCCAGGCCCAGCATGATGCTGGTCTTGGTAATCACGTCGGGGCGGGTCTGCTTGGCATGGGCCAGCACCTGCAGGGTCTGGTCGTAGCTGGCGCGGCGGTCACGCACCGGGTGGGTCAGGCGGCGCACAGTTTCCAGGTTCTGGGCGTAGGTGTCCACACCGCTCTCCAGCACCAGGTCCACGCAGTGAGGATTGCCGCCAAAGTCGGGCGTCAGGGCCTCCACGCGGGTTTCAGGGTTGACTTTCTTGATGGCCGCCACGGTCTTGGCAAAGTGGTAAGCGCCGCCGTCGGGCAGGTCGTCGCGGTCCACGCTGGTCAGCACGACGTACTTCAGGCCCATCAGCTGCACGCTCTCGGCCACGCCTCTGGGCTCGTCCAGGTCCAGTTTGCCCATCGGGTTGCCGGTGTCCACCGCGCAGAAGCGGCAGGCGCGCGTGCAGATGTGGCCCATCAGCATGAAGGTGGCCGTGCCCCGGCTCCAGCACTCGCCGATGTTGGGGCACATTGCTTCCTCGCACACGGTGTGCAGGCGGTGCTCCTTGACGATCTTGCGTACCTCGGTAAAGACCTGCCCGGTTGGGATGGTCACCTTCAGCCACTCGGGCTTCTTGTCGCGCACCGGCACGCTGTCTTTGCGGTAGATGCCGTTCTTGATGAACTTGGGTTCTTTGGCGTCAGTCTGGGTCATGGTGGGTGTCAGCTCCCTGCGGCGGCGTAAACGGGCCGCGTCCAGTCATAGGTGGCAAAGGTGGTCTGGAATGCGCGCTGCAAGGCGACTTTGGCCTCGGCAACGCTGGCTGTTCGGTTCAGGCCGCGCACGTCGTACTCGCGCTGCACGCTGGTCATGTGGGTCTGGTGCAGGCCACACGGCACGATCAGGTCAAAATGAGCCAGGTTGGTGGTGACGTTCAGCGCCAGCCCGTGCAGGGCCACATGCCGCTGCACCGCCACGCCAAACGAGGCGATTTTCTGCTCGTAACTCAGGCCGTTGACCTCGCGCGGGTTCACGTACACACCCGCGTAGCCAGGATTGGGCCGGGCGTCGGGCAGCCCAAGGTCATGCAGGGCGGCGATGGTCGCGTTTTCCAGCAGGCGCAGAAAATCGGCCACTTTGCGCCCCACTGGAAAGATGGCGTAGGCCACCAGCTGGCCGGGGCCGTGGTAGGTCACGTCGCCGCCGCGCTCAATCTCTAGCACCTCAATGCCCTGCGCGCTCAGATACTCGCGCGTCACGATGATATTGCTGCCCTCTTTCGCCTTGCGGCCCAGCGTCAGCACCGGCGGATGTTCCACCAGCAGCAGGGTGGGCGGGGCCTCGCCCGCCACCACCTGGGCATGCCGCGTCTTCTGAAGGTCCCAGGCCTCCCGGTACCCCATCACCCCGAGGTCAAGAATGTCGAAAGCCGACTCGCTCATGCCGCTTATGGTACGCCGGGGCCAGCGAAATTCACCGTGCGCCAGGCGGCGGTTCGGGCGGCATCAACCACTGGTGGTGGTGAATCCAGCGCCCTGTGCTGGTCGCGCCCGTCCGGACTGTGGGGACATGGGCGGTGGGCGGCGCCAGAGGACCGGGAGGCGCCCTGCGGCTTGAGCCTTTACCCTGGGCCATGCCGGAACTTGTGAAGCCCGACGCCCGTTACCAGACCAGCTTTCTGGAGGCCGTGCGAGAAGCGCAGGCGGATGGCAGCGGCCTTCCCGACACGATGGGGTTTGACGTGCCGGCCATTGCGGCCGACTTTCCTACCTTCCTGACCAGTCTGCGCCGCTATGAACCTGGCAACGAGCTGCCCGAGGGCTTCGTGCACTCCGAATACCTGTGGCTGGTGGAGGGCGATACCTATCTGGGGCGCGTCAGTATCCGTCACACCCTGAATGAGCGGCTGCGCGAGTTCGGGGGTCATATCGGCTACGAAATCCGGCCCACCGCCCGCCGCCGGGGGCACGCCACCCTGGCCCTGCGCCTCGCGCTGGCGCGCGCCCATGACCTCGGCATTGAACGCGCCCTGGTCACCTGCGATGTGGAGAACATCGGCTCCCGCGCGGTGATTGAGGCCAACGGCGGCGAGCTGGAAGGCGAGTTCACCGTGCCCGACTATGACCAGCCCCTGCGGCGTTACTGGGTGCCTACCGCCTGAGACGGAGTGTTTCGCGGACAAAGCCGAAAGTCACCCATCTGCTCACTCCACGCCCGTCAGCCCGCGTCTGCTCCTTCTCGCTCTTCTAGGAAGCTGCTCAAATTCGCTCAGCTTTCACCGTTTTGGCCAACGATAGGGCCGGAGTCCGTTTAAGGCCCCTTGCCCGGTGGGCGGCGAGGCAGGTATACTTCTCCGGTTTGGCTGACCCCGTCAGCCGAGTCAGGTGTACGAACGCCTCTGTCTGCAAAGCAGAACTGTGGGGTGGTCCGCTGGCCGAAGGAGAATCCCATGCAGAGCAGCATCAAAGTGAACCGTGGCGCCATTCTGCGCGCCGTCGAGCAGCCCCACATCAAGACCGACCACCCCGAGTTCCGCCCCGGTGACACCGTGCGCGTGGAAACCAAAGTGGTGGAAGGCAACCGCACCCGCAACCAGGCCTTTGAAGGCGTGGTCATCGCCCTGAACGGTGCCGGCAGCCGCAAGAGCTTCACCGTGCGCAAGATCAGCTTCGGTGAAGGTGTGGAGCGCGTGTTCCCCTTCTCCAGCCCCCTGCTGGCCAAGGTCACCGTGCTGGAGCGCGGCAAGGTCCGCCGCGCCAAGCTGTACTACCTGCGCGATCTGCGTGGCAAGGCCGCCCGCATCAAGAACGACCGCAGCCGCGTGATGAAGGACGCCGCCCGCGTCCAGAAGGCCAAGCAGGACGCCGCCCAGGCCGAGGCTGCACCCGTCACCGACGCCGAATAAGCAGAGCGTCTTCAGCCCGCCCCCGCCGAGTGTGGGGGCGGGCTGCTGTGCTCTAGGCTAGAGGTCGTGCGGCCCCTGCCCTTTGACCTGCTGGCCTTGGATCTGGACGGCACCCTGCTGGACGCGGCGGGCCAGGCTCCTCCCGCACTCCTGCCCGAGCTGCGTGCCTGGTCGGCTGGGGGCGCTCAGCTCGCTATTCTGACTGCGCGCGCCTGGGTACCGGACCTCCTGCATGACTGGCCGGTGGAGACCGTGTCACGCTGTTATGGGGCGCAGCTGCTTCAGCGGGGCCAGGTGGTCAGAGAACAGTGCGTGCGGCCTGCAACCGTGACGGCTGCCC